>JBIJDE010000066.1:0-15322 GCA_044344305.1 Armatimonadota bacterium | reverse complement strand
GTTCGTGGATTAATTTGAATGTTTCGTCGATATTGCCGTCGTTTGTCCAGGCTATTATTACTACTTTTTTTGTTGCACCGGCATTAACGAGTTGCAGTAGTGACATTTGGCCGGCGTTAATTCCCCGTATACCTTTTGTTCTTAACAACGCAGGTATTGTCGCGGAGAAATCGCCGCAGGAATGGACTGTTATGCCACCGCAATATTCTGATATTTGTTCGAGATAAGGTTTGAAAAACTTCTTGTAAAAGCTGCTTGATACCATCACCATACTATCGGCGGATACCGTTGCACCCATTCCCTCCGGCACCCAATCCCAGCCGAACAGATGAGTTCCAACAAAGAGTTTGCCTGCCATATATTTTTGTGATTGCCAAAAGAAATTGAATGCGGTTGTAACCTTATCCAGTAAATAATGATACTCATCCGGGTCGGTATATGCCGCCGCCAGCAAGTTATCATATCCCCACATTTGACCGCAAACATCCACCGGTCCCTGCATATCGGTAACATGTATCGGCAACCTATTATCCGTCTCTCTCATCACATACGCCTGCATCGCAATCCATTCATTGGCGATTGTACCATCTCCCATTGAGAGTGATGGCAGGTTATAAACACCTTCAGCATCAAGTATAATCCGTTCACAATCGAATGACGTGCCGACTTTTATCTCTTTTGCGCCAAACATATTAGGAATTGTCGCCTGTCGGCATCCAGGAAAGAAACCCGGAATGAAATCATCTTGAATGGTACCATGCAATATTATCTCATCCAACATCGCCTGCAACCGCAACTCGGGGTTCATCGCGGCATCATAATAATCGATATTTATCGGGGCATACACAAACGGGTACCTATCCAGCACCGGTTCATTATGCCACAACCGCCGCCACCGTTCCTTGCTATCCGCAAGCCGTTCGGGCGGAAACTGAGCATCAATAATTTCAAGTTTATAACGCGTTTCAGGTTTCATGCAAGTTCCTTGATAAAAAGATTATCATTTATTTGCATGTTGAACAATGGATAATTACACAGAGATACACGGAGGAGACATCCTAAATTAAAAATTAAAAATGGAAAATGGAAATTTTATTCATACTTATTTCATCATATAACAAACATTCCAATATAGCATTAAAACTTGCTGATCATTTTTAATTTTTAATTATAAATTTTTAATGCATCTCCTCCGTGAGTCTCTGTGTTTCCTCCGTGAATCTCTGTGTAATAAATAAAAAAAATCAACAAAACCCACTATACAATCCCACAATCATTGCTATAATTTGACGGGGTAAAGCTGCAATGAAAATTTATAGTGAAGTTTATAATATTGAAAACCATACCGCAATATTACAGGAAATTGGGGAATGGATGGCACTTGGATGGTATGAAGGTTTGGAATTGCCGTGGCCGCGGTCATACGGACTGGCTTTTCGACGTCTTTACGAAAATATGGCTATTACTGTACCGAAAAATCGCCTGTTGCTGCCCCACGAACCATTTGAGAATGCCCGCACCATGGAGTCGCATGGAGTTTGGCATGCGACTAACTATATTCTTGATTTCAACCATAGTTACAATCTGGTAGTAAACTCCGATTTAGTCAAAGAAAAGAAAGAACTATTCCCCCACCACGCCGATTTTATTGACGCACTTCAACGTGATTTGCAACGGCAAATTGTTAATTTCGGCGGTTACACCCACAGCAACCCGGATATTCGCCGAGTAGTGAATGACGGATTTTTATCTATGCTGGAGGAACTGGACGCAGAAATTGCAGTGGGACAGAAAGATGACTCGCCGGATGAAGCGGAAGCGATGCAACTGCTGCTTTCCCTGCGGGATTACACCTATGGCGTGCTGGCATTTCACCGCAAGGCTGTTGACGCAATGAATATAGCTGTCAGCGAAGCAACCGGAGAACGTAAGGAAAAACTTACTATTATCGCTGACAGTTTCGCCAAATGTTTCCTTCATCCATCAACAAATTTCATCGAAGGGCTGCTGGCGGTAAATTTCACCTGGATGCTGGACGGTTGCGACAGTTTGGGACGCATTGACCAGGCACTGGGAGCATTATTTGAAAATGACTTGAAAAATGGGACGCTGGATATCGAATTTACCCGTCAGTTAATTGATGAAATGTGGCAAAACTTTGAGCGTTACAATGGTTGGAATATCCAAATCGGCGGCTACACACCGGATGGACAAGATGGTGTAAATAAACTGACCATGGAACTGATTGACGCCTGCCGACGCAATCATTTGCGTCGTCCTAACGTAGCTTTTCGCATTACAAAATCTACCCCGGATGAAGTGCTGGTAACCACCCTGAAGGCATTGCGCGATGGTAGTGGACGCCCGGCACTTTATAATGATGACCTGTATGTTGATACCCTGTATAATATGGATTTGGGATTAACGCAGGAAGATGCCCGGGAAATTGGCTTTGGCGGGTGTACCGAAACGATGATTGCCGGACTATCCAACGTCGGCAGTCTGGAAGGCCACCTGAACCTGGCAAAAGCACTGGAGCTGGCAATATACGACGGCTATAATCCTATTACAGGAAAACAAGAGGGACCACACACCGGAAATTTCACTGATTATGAAACTTATGACGACTTCCTGAAAGCTGTTAAAAGACAGATTGAGTTCCAAACTGATGAATTTGTTGCTTTCAGCAAACAAAACCTGGCAAAACGTTTTCATCATGGCGACCCCAAAATTCCCCGGACATTTTTCACCCGCGATTGCGTGAAAAACCGCAAATCATTCGAGGCTGGCGGTGCCCGCTACAACTGGGCAGTTATCAGTTACCAGGGAATAGCAAATTTGATTGATTCATTAACTGCTATCAGCAAACTGGTTTTTAAAGAGAAATCATTGAACAAACAACAGTTGATTGATGCACTAAAAGCAGACTTTAATGGTTATGAGGATATAAAAAATCAATTAACAACTGCGCCAAAATTCGGTAATGACAATACAGATGTGGATAGCATTGCTGCTGATATAATGAACTTCACCTGGGACACATTGTATGCCCACGATACACCGCGAGGCGGTCGCTATCTGGCATCATGCATATTATTTACTACTTATTTAGGCGCTGGTATGGCGGTAGGCGCAACCCCGGATGGACGAAAAAGCCACGAACCATTAACGGACTCGGTTGGCCCCATGTGGGGACGCGACACTAATGGACCCACGGCAATGCTGCACTCGGTAAACAGTCTACCGCTATGGAAAGCAGTCGGCACCCCGGTGCTGAATATGCGCATCCAGCAATCACTGTTGCGCGATGACGCCGGTTTGAAGGCAGCAGTGGCACTAATCCGCACCTTCTTTGCCCAGGGTGGAATGCAGTTGCAAATATCCGTAATTAATAAAGAAGAAATGATTGCCGCCCAACATGAACCGGAAAAATACCGTGACTTGATAGTCCGTATCGGCGGTTACAGCGAATATTTCACCCGATTACCGAAGGAACTGCAAGATACCGTGATCGCGCGAACTGAATATACGTTGTAGGGGTAGATTTTATAGAATCTATACAGACAATTGCATAATCTAATTTTTTATTGTTTTAAATTGAAGTTATGATTTAGCATAAAACGTGGCGTCACCGTCTCGGTGACGTTAGCTATGTAAGAAGGTACATAGTGCTGAAATTTATTTCCGGCTCTTTCTTTTTCCGAGCGGGACGTTCTTGCCACCTCTCGAATGAAAAGAGAATCCTCAGAGTCAATTGCAAAACCCAATGTATTGCGAGCATCTTGCTTGCAAACATTCGAGAAGGATGCTCGGAATACCCTTGGTTACACAGGTTTTGCAAGAGCCTATTCAAATTGAATTAAAAAATTATTAAATTTATTAAAAATCCATTGACAAACAGATAAATAGAATATAAAATAAATAAAACATAGAAACGTTCCAATTCTTTATTTAGGGGGAATTATCATGAAAAAAGGTTATCGGTTGGCAGGCTTCACGTTAATTGAATTACTGGTCGTGATTGCCATTATTGCCATCCTCGCCGCAATCCTGTTTCCTGTATTTGCACGGGCACGGGAAAAGGCGAGACAGACTAAATGTACCAGTAACCAACGGCAAATAGCCATTGGCATTCAGATGTATTGTCAGGATCATGGTGACAAATTCTTTGATGACCCTGTTACATCATCATGGACTTCATCAATGGGCAACAGTGGCAGCGAAGATCTGTATGATTGTGTTTCAACTACAGGCAAAGGTACAGGCGGCGCACCGGAATACGGCATGAATAGCTGTATCTTTGGCATGGCTTTGTCCCGGGTACACAGTCCTGCTAATACTCTGCTTACTGCTGATCTTGGCACCGCCGGAATGACTGGCAACTTTGGCATTAACGGTGACACCCTTGATACAGGCGTTTCGCCACGTCATAGCAATTCTTTTATCGTCTCTTTGGCTGATGGTTCAGTTCGCACTCTATCTTTAGCCCCCACTAAGTCAAATACTGACACATTGATGATGAACTCAATTACTCTGATGCCAGTAAATTATAATCTCAGTGACCGTGTTACAGTAACCTATGACGGCACTAATTATCTGGCTACAAATTATGGCAACGCTCCATATACAATATTTAATGCAGGTCAGGAAAATGGAAGATTACTGACAGACGGCGATTATGGCACCTGCGTACAAAATGGCGGTGCAGCAGTAATGCGTTTTGGATTTGCTAATATGAACCCGCCAATTATTCCGACAAAGGTGCGCATTATGACCCGTACTGACCAACAGCGATTCTGGGATGGCGGTAAATGTTCGACAATATGGCTGCAAGGCAGCAATACTGGTACTGCCAGTACTGACTGGAAATCGATTGCCAGACTTAGCCCGTCACCCAAATCCGGTACTGGCGGTCAGTGGTATACATATCCAATTAATACTGTCTTTGGTTCGTATAAGCACATTGCTGTATATATCATAACTGCAAACACTGCCGTTACCCGCGATGATATGGCAGAACTTCAATTTTTCGGTTACCCGAATAAATAGATATAAGGAGGCCAGAAATGAAATCAAATAATGCCCAAAAAGGGTTTACCCTCATAGAGTTGCTGGTAGTAATTGCCATTATTGCCATCCTCGCCGCTATATTGTTTCCGGTATTTGCCAAGGCTCGTGAAAAAGCCAGACAGACAACATGTACCAGCAATCAGCGCCAGATAGGTGTATCGATACAGATGTATGCCCAGGACCACGAAGAATCATTTCCGGTAGACCCGATAACATCTTCATGGACTAAATCTTTCGGCACTTATGCGGAAGATGGCATGTATAACTGTCCAAGCCACGAAGCAAATGGAAATGCCGGTTATCCTGAATATGGATTAAACCAGTATTTACTATCTTCTTCGGGTGTAGCACTGGGTGATATCGTTGATCCTTCTACAACTCTGATGCTTGCTGATTTAAATATGACACCATTGAATCCTAACCCCTCTGCTAAATTACGGGGCACAGAGTTAAATATCGATATTGATTCGCGCCATAATAACGGTGCTGTACTGACTGCGGCAGATGGCCACGTAGAGTCTTTACCGACAGCAGATGATGCACTAACAGCATTAAAACTGCGCAAATGGTCGTTAATGCCTGAAGGCGGAGATGCACCATGGTTCGCCACGAAAGCAGCCAAATATTACACCGCAGGTGATGTTGATTTAAGCAAAAATCCGGTTGGTGGTGCCTGGTCTGGTTATTGGAGTTTGACTGCATATAATTCAAACGGTGCAAGTTCAATGACTAAAGTAACACCAAGTTGGATTACAGGAACATTGGTTTTCAACGTTTATGCCCAGGATGGAACATTGATGTGTCCTGATACCAGTTATCTTTTACCAAGCGGCGACAGTTACCAGATGACAGTCAGGTCGGCATATCCTGCCAAAGCGATGGGTACCGGTGTAATGTTCCTGTGTCCACGTGGTAATACTATTAATGGCAAGACTAATTTGTCAAAAGCTGTATTGTCAGTTTCTGTTACCGATAGCAAATTGCACTATATCACCATGCTTGGCGGTTGTCGTGAAAAAGCTGAAATGGTGACATTGAAAATTACTGATACTACTACCGGGCAATCAGTAACTTCATCAACTGATACAGTATCTACGAATGGACTGTATTACAGCACCATGACTGTTCGCGCAGATGGCGCATCTACAAGCAGTCCTCATACTCTTGATATATCATTCATTTACTCAGCCGTTGCTTATGGTTGGCACGGACCTTCATCGGTAATGTTCTATTAAATTATCAAAATATATCATATAAATCAAAATTAAATAAGCGTCCCCTATCAAAATAGATTCGGGACGCTATATTTTTAAGGACTTAACTTTCTGCTTTATCAGCATTGACATTCTATCCAGCCATCAGTATTATTTTCTCAATGTAACATGATTGGTGCGCAGTATAATTCCTTAATATTTCATGATTTACGTAATACGAAATTAATGAGAGGGTGAAATTAAAATGATAATACCAGAAATAATAGATGCTTTTAAAGATACTGACGGCATATTTCCACTTGAAGCGGTTGAAGAGGCTATAGCTCAGCAAAAAGCTATTACGCCGGTGTTGTTGCGTATTCTTGAAGAAGATGCAGAAAACCTTGAGTTAATAGCACCACAGGAAAATTACATGGCTCATGCTTTTGCCATGTACCTGTTATCACAATTTCGCGAACCGCGTGCTTTTCCGTTATTGATTAATTTCTTTAGCAAAGATAAAGATCTTGTTAATTTTACCACTGGTGATATAATCGCTGATGACCTGGGCAGAATGCTTGCTTGCACCTGTAATAGTGATACTACCATTATTAAACAGGTAATTGAGGATGACAATAGAGATGAGTACGTTCGAAGTGCCGCATTATCTGCGTTAGTCGTTCTGGTTAAAGAAGGAGTGATATTACGTGATGAGGCAATGGGATATATCAAAGAACTATTCAATGGCAAAATTAAGCGGGAGTATAATTTTTTATGGACATTTATGGTTGCTGTTTGCTGTGATATGTATCCCGAGGATTTATTACCGGAAATTGAGCAGGCATTTGATGACGATTTGATTGATGTAAGTTTTATTGGAGATATAGATGATGTGAATGATATTATTGATGAAGGTAGAGATGTAGTACTAACAGAATTTATGGATAATAATCAATATCGTTTTATTAATGATACTATTGAAGAAATGGACTTTTGGGGATGTTTTAAAGAGAATGATACTGAGTGGGATGAGTGTGATGATATCATGGATTCTGATAACATTAAAAATACGCAGGATCCATTTACATTTATTCCAAAAAAACCTGCTCCGGTTGTTACTCTACCAAAAGTTGGCCGCAATGATCCCTGTCCATGTGGCAGTGGTGAAAAATACAAAAGATGCTGTGGATGATTGACTCTAACTGTTCAACCTTTACCCACAATGACCCCAGCGTTCATTGTATATTAAACATTATTTTCTCAATATTATAAATGTGTATAATGGTAAAGGCGTTGCCGTGGGTTATCGAATTAAGATGTAATGGAATTAACGAAAAGATATGTAAAATACTAAGCATCTCCCCTACCTTGACCGGATATTTCTTAATTAACGAATGCAAAATATGCACAATTTCTAATTTTTTTTATATATTTTCAAGCACAGCCTGCCGGGGAAGGGGTCGGGGTGAAGTTTACAAAACTACAAACTTGTATAACAACTGTTATTAGTGGTTTAACATTCTATTATCGCTAATATTTTACTCGTAACTTTATTTCAGTTATCCCGGCTTTTTGCTTTCATCAGTCGGTAAGCATGGGGTGATATGTTGGCGTGTAATTTAAAAACTGAATAGAAATGACTTTCACTGGCGAATCCTGCTGATTCTGCGAGTTGAGGGATGGGAATATCGGTTGTTTCCAGCATGTAACTTGCATTTGAAATTCGTAATCTTGTGAGATAATTTATGATTGTCATGCCGGTTTGTTTTTTAAATTCAGTACATAATAAACTACGGCACATTCCGGAAATTTCTATTAAATCGTTGATTTGTACCTTATCGGTATAATTTTGCTGAAGATAATGAATTACTTTACCTATCGATTCTTTGTGAATAGGAATATTCACAGGAATTTCGTCTGGTATTTCATTTATAACATCTGTTAAACGCCATAAATATATTAATAACATCTGTAGTGAGCATTTAACAGCGGCTTTCATCCCGAGTTGATAACTTTCATTTTCTGCAACGATTTCCAACAATATGTTTTCGATTTTTTCTTTATATTTAGTGTCAATCTTTATCTGATATTGTTTTTTCTTTGTTCTGATTTTTAATGCCTGAATAACCTTCAATGCTTCTTTATCACCGATATTTGAATCAGAAAATGATGAGTCATAGAAATTTATTACAATACACGATGCTGTTGGATTTGCTGTGGCAATATGTCTGTCACCGGCTTTAAAAAAAAATAAATCACCCGGTAACAATTGATATATTCCTGAATCACAGAACTGTTTTGCCTCACCACTTAATAAGTATATTAATTCGTGAAATGGGTGGTAGTGGGTAACAGTCTGGGGTTTGGATACTTCAGGATTTGTAGTAAAGGCCGAAATTCCCTGCGGGTTTTCCATATCTTTTTCAATCAACCATAAATCACTTGTTTTCATAAATTTAAAATATCAAATATTCATGAACAATACAAGAGAAAAAATATTAAATTGTGTAATTTATTTCGTAAAGATAATGTATGATTTTAGATAATAAAAAAATAAAAAACGGAAATGTTTCAAACTAAAGATTTCCTAAACCTATTTCAAAAAGGAGCAACACTATGAAAACCAATCAAAAAGGTTTCACCCTCATCGAATTGTTGGTCGTGATAGCTATAATTGCTATCCTCGCCGCAATTCTGTTCCCAGTCTTTGCCCGTGCGCGGGAGAAGGCGAGACAGACTACCTGCATCAGCAACCAGCGGCAATTGGTCGCGAGTGTACAGATGTATGCCCAGGATCATGAGGAAACTTTGCCTTCCTCGACAACGGTTTGGCTGGACATCAAAGTCGATGCCAATATACTGAAGTGTCCCACCGCCGGCACGAAAGTGACGAACGGCTATGTGTATACAAATGGTTGGGCCGGCAAGGCACTCGGGAATATCTCTGATCCAACTCTGGCCATTATCACCGGCGATGGTCAGCATACCACCACAGGGACAACCGATGCCAACATCGCCTATACAGCGTCAGACTTTCTGCAACGTCATTCGAACAAATACATTATCGGTTGTGCCGATGGGCATGTGGCGATCACATCCGATACCATTCTAACCGATCGGCTCATGCCGTTGGGTCCTGCCAACTTGCTTGCAGCCTGGGATTTCAATGACAGCAATCTCACCGTTGATCAGGGAATCGGCACCATGAGCACTGATACAGCGCTCATCGCCTATACCGCCACCGGTACCACCGTGAATGCCGCGGGCAGCACGATCGCCGGTAATAGCCTGGAATACGGAAAAAACGGTAACGGCCAGGATCATTACCTGCAGTGGGACCTGAATGTACAAGGGAAATACGCCTTGGTCATGACCTGGGCGGAAACTAAGGTGAATACCTTTGGCAGTTTTTCCGGCAACATTCTGCAGTATCGCGTGGGCAGTTCCGGCACCTTCACCCAGTTCACCAAGATGTACCCTAAGACAAGTTATGGTGTGATGACGGCGAATTTTTCGACGACGTCCACGCTGGAAAACCAGACGCTGATTCAGATCCAGTACGTTTTTAAACGTGAACAGAACAATGACTGGAACTCGTATAACAATCTGGATAACATTCAGTTCAAGGGGAAGGAAGCCCTGTGATCATCGGTGAATCATGTTCCGGTAGGCCTGCGGCGATTGCCCGGTAGACGACTTGAAGATCGCGTAAAAATGGAGACGCTTTTTTCATGAAAGTATAAATATTATGGAACGTTCCTAACAATAGTGTGTCAAAAATAATCAATTATTCGATAGTTCTATTAAAGATAATTTTAAGAGGGAGAAATACAAATGAAACAAAAGTTTCGACTATCCCGGTTAATGGGAATTATGTTGGTTCTGGGAATGATGGTTTCGCATCTGTGCGCCCAGGATGCAATTGACCCGAAGGTGATTAAGAAAAATACCCGCGTCAATAATCTTTCGGAAGCAGATGTTATGCTTGCGGATGCCCGTCCTGACAAACTTTTTTACCAGACTGGTGAGAAAGTTAACGGCGCAATTACTATTTCAAATCCGACAAAAGAGGCAAAGACCGTACAGGTTCGCGCCTGGCTGGAGCAGGGATTGGACAATAAAGTCGGTATTCAAACCAAAGATGTTGCCATGACACCAAATAGTTCGCAGGTGATTGTTTTTACTTGGGAAGCTAAAGATATTGTAATGTATGGTCAGTCGATGAATGTTGAACTACTGGTAGATGGCAAAGTGTTAGCCACCGGTGGCGATTGTTTCAGCAGTGCAAGCAATGTCTGGCGTGTCGGCATTGCCGGCGGTCATCCGGTGGCGTGGACCGCTGAACATGTCAAAGATTTTGCCGGTATTGAAAGCAGTGTTAACAGATTTCGTGATAATTATATTAATACCTTCGAGAAGTTTTTCTGGGCTCCAGATGATTTTGCTAATATGACCCCTGATAAACCGGAATGGTATTCCGGACAGGCGCGCTACCATGAAAATCTTGAACGTCTTAAACACATGTGTGATTATGGAAATAAGATTGGCGTGTTGCCGACAACCTATGGAAAGAGCATTGGCAGTGGTACTGCCGCCAGAGATTTTATCCGGGCCAATCCGGAAATGGTATGGGGATATGGCGGAGTAATGTCCTTTATTCCTGATACTGAAGAACTGGCAAAATGGGATGTCGTACCGGAAAAACCGTGGCAATCCACCGCATGGGCCAACTACAATATGAATGACCCGGCAGTGGTTCAGCATGGTATAAATCAAATAATTGCTTCATCAAAACAGTTCGGCTGGGCCGGGGTCAGATTTGACGGGCATTTTCAGGCGAGAACCGGTAAGATTAAAGTCGGTGAAAAAATTGTGGATTTTTCTGCCGATGATGCTGACCGTCAGACGGCAGCAAACCAGAAAGCTTTGAAAGACCAAACTTTGAAAAAATTCCCTAAATATGTCTTTGGTTATAATTTTGCTAACTGTTCTCTGGACCAGCGTTTTCAATCCAACCTGCGAGAAACAATTGAGTTAAGCCGCGGGGGTGGGCATATTATGGATGAATACGCCAAGCAAAATGACGGCGGAAATCACCCATTTCGCCGATGGGATGATTTTAGCGAAGCAATGGTGAAGCAGACAGAGCAGGTGCGTCGTTTAGGCGGTGAATTATTTCCCATGGTGGCTGGCGGACAGGTGGGCATGTACCAGACTATCTTTGCATTGTCGGCTGGTGCGCATCCAAATCATAATTATCTACCACAACATTTAGCAAAGTTTGCCACCCGTTACGGTGAATTTTTGTGGCGTGATAAAACCCGTTATATATGGAATCCACTAGGGATGGTTGTTATTCGTCCCGGTGTCATGTGGGAAAACTATGTGCGCGAACAGAAAATTGATGAAAATCATAAAAGACTGATAATTCATTTGATAAATCCACCTTTACAGGATACCGCGACAGAAACCGCGCGGTTAGAAAAAGAAATCAGCAGCCGCCAGCAGAGATGGTGGCAGATAAAAATGGATGCTGATAAGAAGAAAATTAAACCTGATTTTACAGAATTGGATAAACTGCCTCCTATTCAACTGGAGCCTAAACCGCAGGCTAATATACCTGTCAGGATAGTGCCGGAAGCATTTGACGGAAAGTGGGATGCAACCCGGGTATTATTGCTCTCTGCAGACGATGGATCTAAAACTGAATTAAAAATGGATAAATCTGACCCTTATTTCTGGGAAACGGTAGTTCCAACTTTAAAATACTGGTCGATAGTAGTAATAGAAATGGAGAAAAAATAATGTTTAAAAATATTTCATTTACGATTTTAATATTAATATTTCTAATATCTTTAACATCAGTCGGATTTGCGGCATCCATTAAGGCATTGCCGGATAACCCGAATATGATTGAAATGAAGAACGATTGGGTGACGGCTACTATTGATTTAGCACGCGGCGCGCGGGTGTCATCATACCTGTATAAAGGTTTTGAAAATCAGGATGTTGTGTTTGAATATGCCGCCGGTAATGGCGGGTTATTTAAAGATTTGTGGACTATCCAGGGATGGCCGGGTGAGTTTGATAAACGTTTATTTGAATCGCAGATAGTAAAAAATGAGCAGGATGAGGTGGTACTGAAAGTATGGACCACTTCAACAGGCAAGTTTCATAATATTTTGAAAGATACTTTGTCTGATTTAGTATTGGTTAAGACTTTCACCCTGAAGCAAGGTGACCGCGCGCTTTATCTAAAAGTTGAAATCACCAATAAAGGCGACAAAGGCAAACGTCCGGCTTACTGGTTCCAGAATGCGCTGGATTTTGACGGTGAACGAAAGAATAATTTGTATTGGCGTCCCACCCGCCATGGTATTGATATGATCAGCCAGACTGTTAATTCCGAATATGGTTACTGGTATGTTGCCGCGGCGCGCGCAGGATGGCATGGGGTTACCAATTCAAAATTAAAACGCGGTCTGATGTATCTGATGGATTACAACAGCACATTGCAATTATACGATTGCTGTGCCGCGAATACTATTGAATGGATGTATAACGACACCGCCATACCGGTGGGAAAAACGTGGGTTACCGATATCACCATGATTCCTACAGAAGGATATGCCGGCTACCGACATGGCGATAAAGATATCGTCGCACATTTTGAAACAGCGGAATCACCGGCGGGACTGTTAATTGACCATGTTATATCCGCGTCCAGTTCACCTTTAAAAGATGTTACTGTTAAGACAAAAGTTATAGGCGCGAAAGATAAGTGGCAAGTCGACGCACCGTCATTCACTGTTCCGGAATTAGGCTTTGCACCAGTACAGCGACAGGTAACCGTCACCGGGATTGGCGCCATGCCATGTGTGGTGCAGGTGACTGTAAGCGGTACTGATACACTCGGGAAAACTAAGACTGTATTTTATGAAGATTATTTTGGCGGTAAAGTAGGTCGCAACCTGAATTTAGAGATGTTGCAGCCATATTATGAGTTTACCGCGCCACCAAAGGTTATTCAATATCTGAAACCTGATGTCATAAAACTTCAGCAAAACGCTAAACCACGCATATTATTTGTCCGCGGTTTATGGTCAGATTTTCAGGGTGTCGATGAAGCCATTAAAAAGATGGGTGATGTCGAAGTGGTAAATGCCTGGATGAAACAGGCGGCACTCGGTGAAACCCTGGGCAATTTCCCGGCATCGTACGAAGAATTATTGTCATATAATGTCATTATTCTTGGCAATGTCAGCGGTGGCATGCTGGGTGACATCGGCCAGGAAATGCTGGCGGATTTTGCCCGGGCAGGTGGTGGAATTTTATTCCTTTCCGGTGACCGCACCTACGGTCAGGCGGGTTTCTCTAATCCTAATTTTATACCCCTGGTACCGGCAACTTTCAAATCCGGCGGCGATTACGCGAAATTGGCAAAACCATCAGCATTGCAAATAAAAGGCGACCATCAATTGGTGAAGGGTTTGCAGTTCCCCGCCAGTTCAGTGGTTATGTATGCTCATGACCTGACAGATGTGAAAGATTCGGTGACTTTGCTTACATACGCGGACGGGCGACCGGCAGCGATTGCCAGCGCACCGGGAAAACCGAAAATGGTGCTGGTGACGGCATTGCCATTTGGCACACCGACGGCAGGTCAGAAATTGTTCTATGAAGAACCGGTATGGCATGATTTTCTTACCCGGACATTAACATGGCTTGCTACCGGAGATAAAAAATAAAATGCGTGATATATTGCTGATGACTGGCCAGACACGTGATGAACTGCGGCAAAAATTTGCAATGCGTCAGAACCACTGGGTACTTACTGGAAGCATTTTTTACTGTTGGCACGGCAAAATCCTTTCTGTTTTTCATCATACAGCGTGCTTGCTTTTGTTGTTACCGGGGAAGATATTTATCGTCAGCATGCGCGTGATTTGTTTTTACGTTTCACCCGGGAAAAAGATGCTGGCTTGCTGACGAAAGAAGTGCAGTTTCATACCCAAACCGCATCCGCGCCGCTGGGCAGGATGATGGCGTTGTATGAAATGTGGACTCTGTATAGTAGCCGGAAAAGATGGATTCCGCAACGGTTTGTCCGTTTTATCCGTGGATGAATAGCAGTTCTATCGGCGCGTTACAGCATGCCGGCACTAAAACCGGCATTTCTGGAAAGATATACCGCTATTGAAAATAAACTGGTAAAAAAACATGAATGACAACAAAAATATCAGATTATCGACTGCCCATTTTCAAATTGAAATAAGCAACGCCACTGGAGCAATAACCAGAATGTCTCACCCTGATGACGTCTATGACATGAACTGGGTAAGCACAAGCGATGAAAATTTAGTTTTTCTCGACTCCCACAGTTGGGGGTTGGGGTTCCTTGCTGTGCCGGTTGGCAATGGTCCACAACGTTGGCAACGGGTAAATAATATCAAGATTGAAAATAATACTGCTGTCAGCCAATACCTTGTTGATAATATTGAAGTTACTGTTACCCGGATATTGAATGATAATCGTTTAGATGAAAGTTTTGAATTCCGTAATCTATCTGAAAAAGAACAACCCATCTGGGGAATCGGTCTGTATACCCCATTTAATGATAATTACCCAGATGCTGGCACCTGTATTACACGTCGTTGCAATGCTCACTTGTGGTGTGCCGGCAACACGACATATGCTTGCTGCTTGCGCATGGGTGGCACCGCGCCGCACCTTGGCATGGTATTAACAGATGGATATATCGGCGGTTACAGTATTGAAGGTCGAGGACTAATGCTTGGCGGTTCTAATCTACGCGGAAGCATGGTGTTAAACGCCAATGGTCTTGTATTGCAACCCGGACAGGTACATCGCATTGCCTGGACATCTTTCTGGCATCAAGGTTGGGATGATTTCTTTGTTCAGGCGCGCGCCATTCCCGGCTTCATCGAGGTTAAGGCGGTGTGCTACACCTACATCACCGGCCATCCGCCCGCTATTACGGTGAGTGATCCCGCCGCCAATATCGAGTCGCTGACAGACGCCGCGGGCGAACAGATGGT
>JBIJDE010000064.1:0-15385 GCA_044344305.1 Armatimonadota bacterium | reverse complement strand
CTCCCCTACCTTTACCAGATATTTCTGAATTATTAATGTGAAAATATGCACAATTTTCAAAATGTGTATAATGGTGAGGACGTTGCCGTGGGCTATCGAATTAAAAGGTAAAGGAATTAACGAAAAGATTTGCAAAATCCTATCCAGTTCCCCTACCTCGACAGCCAAAATTTTATTTTAAAATGTGTCATACACTGATTCATTCAAAATTATAAGGATTCGATGAGATTTTTTTGTGCTGTGTTTAGTCCTCCTGGCTTTTCTGTATTTTCAGCATGATGTAGAATCCTTTCCAGCATAGGTGTTAATTTCCATACTCGTTTCATGCGAATTAATATATCCCATACTGGTTCGCATTTCTTCCAGGCTCCTGCGTAACCAATATGACGTAGGCTTTGTCCCAGATTATCTTTACTCCATGCACCTTTAAAAATATTGCTCCAACTATAGAAATCCCGGTATGACTGCCAGTATCCATCTTCCAGTTGCTGCGGTGTCAGTTGTGCGGGTTGAAATACTGTATGTCGGGTGTCATACAGGTTCCAATCATCACTTGTTATACGTCCCTGTGCCCGCATGCGGTCATGCAATGCCGTTCCGGGATATGGAGTTAATATGTGAAAAGTTGCTGTTTCAATACCTTG
The DNA here is from genome assembly GCA_044344305.1 of Armatimonadota bacterium. Taxonomy (GTDB): domain Bacteria; phylum Armatimonadota; class Hebobacteria; order CAIYQO01; family CAIYQO01; genus JBAXQQ01. The sequence continues at coordinate 14,741 of JBIJDE010000064.1, read as the reverse complement.
AGATACTGCCCAATCCACCGTGCGTGAAAATACTGACGGGTCATCTTCATCCATGCCATAAACAAAACTGGCATTTATCATCACACCTAAATTATGCAATTGTCGTGTTGCCGCTGAATAATCACGATTAAGGTTTTGTACTTTATGTTGTGCCTGTAAATTATTCTCATTCAAGGTTTCAAAACCGACAAACAAACTGCTTAATCCCGATGCCACTGCTTTTTCCATCAGTTTATGGTCAAGTACCGTCTGCACTGTTCCTGCCGCTTGCCATATTCGTCCCATTCCTTTCATTCCATCAAATAATGCCTCAGCAAATTTGCGATTTCCAAACAAGTGGTCATCAAGAAAAAATAGATGGCGACCGGGTAGTCGTTCAATTTCTGCCAGTGCGTCGTCAACCTGCATGGTGTAAAAAGATTTCCCACCTTTATAGAATGCTTCTTTATAGCAAAAGTCGCAGGAATGAGGACATCCGCGGGAAACCACTAATGAGTTTGGCACCAGGTACAAATCTTTCTTTATCAGGTCGCGGCGAATCTTCGGTTGTCCGCAAAGGGTGCGTTTGTGAGACTGGTATATCATTTCTGGATGTCCGGCACGAAAATCTGCCAGGAAAGCTGGCCAAATATCCTCGCCAGGTCCCATGAATATGGAATCAGCATGTGGTAAAGCCTCCAATGGCAATGCAGTGACATGCAAACCACCCAATGCCACATGCGCGCCTTTTTGTCGGTAATGGTCGGCCAACTGATAAGCGCGATATGCATTGGTAATGTATACCTGTATCACCACCAGTTCCGGGTCGTCGTCCAGTTTCAACGTCTCCACATGTTCATCCTGAATCTCTACGATATCATCTTCCTGCAGATACCCAGCCAGGGTAGCCAATCCCAAAGGTGGAAATAGTGAATATTTTATCGGTCGCCAAAAAGGAGACTTCGCCTCAGTAAGTGCTGGCAGAATCATTTTTACTCGCATATCAGTTCCTCCGGTTTAGTTGATGACCTTATTGTCTATTACTTCAATTAATCATACGACCTACTGAGTGGATTATTTTATGCACTTGAGTGCTTGGTATTGCCCGGGCATTGGGGTATTATATAGCCATGATAAACCTGTTGATAGTCGAAGATAATGACCGGTTGCGCCATCCCCTGCGACAGGGGTTGGAAGCTACCGGTGCTGTTTGCGTTAAACACGACTGCGCGTCTGGCGAAGAAGCGATAGAATATTGCCTTCGAGAACGTCCTGACGCGATTTTGATGGATATACAATTAGCAGGGAAACTTAATGGAATAGAATCTGCTGTCACAATTCGCCGTGAGTTCCCACGTATGCCATTGATTTTCTATTCGATACAGGATGATGACGCTTATTATCGCGCTTTTCGTAATTCCGGCATTCTCAGCCATTATGCCTATATCCGTAAATCTAATTATCTGCTGCCGCAAATGATAGTTCCATTGATAAAGGATGCTGTTAATGGACGCAGTTTTATTGACCCGGATATTGAGGCGCGGGTACATGAAGTACGCCATAAAGACGCGCAATCGCCAATGGCACTGCTGGAACCAAATGAGCAGGAAGTTGCTCAGATGCTGGCAATGGGTATGACCAATGAGCAAATTGCCGCTGAAATGGGATTTCGCGATAAGCGCACTATTAGTCGTACTAATGGACAAATTTATGCCGCCTGGGGTTTGGACGAAACAACAACTGACGAAAAGATAGCCCGCACGCGTGCGGCATTGATAGTGATAGCCGGTCGCATCATTAGTTGGGATAACGAGGGGAATCCTTTTATTGAAAATGAGAATGGAAAATTGATACCGTGGAGAAAGCTATGAGTTCTTTTGGAATGCAATGGATGATGATGGCGGTATCGCTGATAAATATCTCCCTTTTTATCTGGCTGGGATTAACGGTGTTATTGAATGCCCGCAAACGCGATTGGGGAATCGCGACAACGGTTATCGCTCTATTCACTGCTGCCGGTTATTTCATCTATCATTCCATGAAATTTAGCATCGGGTTTGACTACATAAACCCCTTTTTCTTCGGCACTTGGCCTCTGGTCTGGGTGATAGGTTTTATTCTTCCATTTGCATGGTATATCGTCATTCTCTGGTACGCCGGTTACTGGGAAAACAGAACCGCTATGCGCAATTTTAAACTGCATCGAATCTGTATGATATTATTAACATCAATAATTGGATTTGGCGCGTATATTTATCTTATCATGCCCATGCCGCTGATGGTGTCATATCCGATAGTTCTCATATTATCCGGTCCGACAATAGGGCCTTTTCCAGTATTGGCAGTTATTTATGTCGTCGGGGTTATCCTCAGCATTGTCATGTCATTATTCGCTCTTTGTTATCCAGTCCCGACATCACAATGGATGGATAACCTGGCGCGCCAACGCGCCCGTCCCTGGCTTGCCACCGCGTCCGTACTGCTACTTATCGCAAGCATTACCGTTACAACAGCCATTTTATGGATTGCATCCTACAGCAAACGGAATCTTTTTGATGATCCGCCTGCGGAGGTAATTCGTGCGGCAATTTGGGGTGATCTGGGCATTTCATTATTGATCATGCTGGCTGTCCTATGTCTTGGCCAGGCCGTTGTTGCATATGAAATATTTACCGGCAAGACATTGCCTCATGGTGGTTTGCGGCGCAATTGGCGCCGTGCCATCCTGCTGTCGTTCGGGTTGGGGATAGTCACCGCGTTTGGTATAGCCAACCATATGCCTACTGTGTATGCGGTTATTTTTGCCGAATTAATAATTGCCGCTTTCTTTGCACTACATAACTGGCGTTCCATTCGCGAACGCGAAAGCTATATCAACCACTTGCGTCCGTTTGTCACCGGTTCCCGTGCGTATGAAGCTTTGCTTGATACTACAACAAATGATGTAGACGCTGTCACCCAATTTAACACGCTTTGCAATTGGATACTGGGAACCCGTATCGCTTACCTGGAAGCTATCGGGCCGTACGCGGCATTAGTTGGAAAGATATCATATCCAGATAATAGCCAGTCTATGCCAGCTACCGCAGAAATAATTACTCGATGCGATGAGAATACATTATGCATATCAATTGATCCAACAGTATATTCCGGTGCTTGCTGGGCGGTTCCGTTATGGGGAACCCATGGTTTGATAGGACTATTTTTACTTAGTGAAAAACGTGACGGCGGCTTGTTTACCCAGGAGGAATTAGAAATAGCTCGCGCCGGTGGTGAAAGGTTAATTGACACTACCGCCGCCATGCATCTTGCCAAACGATTGATGACTGTACAACGCTCCCGATTATCCGAAAGTCAGGTGATTGATCGCCGTGTTCGCCGCACATTGCATGATGATATCCTTCCGCAGTTGCACGCTGCCATGCTATCCCTCAGCGCAAATCCAGAGAATGCAGACGGTTTGGATCAACTCGCCGGGTTGCATCGCAATATATCTGATTTGCTTCATGAGATGCCCAACGAAACAGCGTCAACAATTTCCACCCATGGACTTATCGAGGCACTGCGAAGAGTGGCTTGCGTGGAATACGCCGGTGCATTTGAAAAAGTTAACTGGCAAGTGCAACCGGAAGCAGAAAAAATCGCCAACGAATTGCCTGCGACCCGCATGGAAGTAATTTACTGTGCCGCCCGCGAAGTGATTCGCAACGCATCACGGTACGGTCGCGGCAGCAATACACAGCGTCCATTGCACTTGCAAGTAACAATAACCGGCAATGATGGATTAACCATCACAATTGAAGACGATGGTGTAGGAATAATGAAAGATAACACCACCACCCACGGCGCTGAACAGGGAATTCTGTTACACAGCACTATGATGGCAGTTATTGGCGGCAGTTGGACACTGGAAACAGAAGATGAAAAATACACTCGGGTTATATTACATGTTGATGTTTAGTGCAATTCAATCAGGTTTTTATTTTTTTTAAATTGAAAATATAGTATAAATTATGATTTAGCACCAAATGTGGCGTCACCGTCTCGGTGACGTTAGCTGCACAAGAAGGTATAAAACGCTGAAATTTATTTCCGATTCTTTCTTTTTCCGAGCGGGACGCTCTTGCTACCTCTCGAAATGACCTTAGCGAATGTCCTGTATTAAATCTATTGTGAAAATTCTATTCATTTAACCCTTCTTTTCGTGCCTTTCGTGTTTTTCGTGGTAAAAAAAATACTGGTAATTAATGGCATCACAAATACCATATTGCAAAAATCCTCATTTGCAGGTATCATAAATTCGTAATAAAGGAGATTATCTATTATGGCTGTTGTTCGTCCGTTATGTGCGGTTAAATATAACTTTGCCCAGTTCCCTGATGCGTCGGTATTATTGGCTCCACCTTATGATGTTATCAAAGGTGACCTGCAAAATAAATTGTATGAGAAAAGCCCCTATAATGTTATTCGGTTGGAATACGGGGTGATAAAAGATGGTGATACGGATACCGACAATCGTTATACCCGCGCAAAGTCAACAATGGATAGCTGGCTGGCGGAAGGCGTTTTACAGATAGATGATTCTCCGGCATTTTACCTGCATCGCCAAAAGTTTGATTGGGACGGCGAAGAGGTTATTCGTACCGGATTTTTTGCTGCTGTGGAATTACAGCCGTTTGAAGCCGGGATTATTCTTCCTCATGAATATACATTGAAAGGCCCAAAGGTTGACCGTCTTAAGTTGATGGATACCTGTGGTGCGTCATTCAGTCCGGGATTTGGGCTGTACGACGGACGCAATACCGGTATTGATGAAATAACTGCTGAAATTATTAAAACTACCCCACTGGCATGTGCAGAAGGCAACGGTTTTTCTGATTGTCTATGGCGAATAGACGACCCGGCTATTTGTGAAAAGATTTCCACCGCACTGATAAACCGGCAGATTCTCATCGCTGATGGCCATCACCGCTACGAAACCACCCTGGCACTGCGCGACCAACTGCGTGAGAAATATCCAGACGCGCCGAAAAACGCGTCATTCAACTTTACCCTGATGGCATTGGTTGATATTAACGACCCGGGACTGCTGGTATTGCCAACCCACCGAATGATATTGAATGACGAGAAACTTTCTTCCGCGTTCGATTGTCTGACCTGTAACGGTTTCGACCTGGAAAAGCAGGAAATCAGCGACCCTGATGAAGTAACAGAAATTCTGGCAGAAAGAAGCGAATCACACGCTTTCATCATCTATCAGAAAGGCGAATATACCCTTATCACCGCGCCACTGACCGAGTTGAACGGATTGCCGGTGCTGGACGTGACCACTCTGCAAAACCGCATTATATCGCCAATACTGGAAGCTATCAGTACAGATGCTACTATAGAAAGCCATGTGCGTTATACCATTCATCCACGCGAAGCGGTGGCACAGGTTGATGCCGGCGAAATGAGCGTGGCGATATTCCTGAACCCTACCCCGGTGGAAGATGTATTAAGGCTGGCGGCGGCGGGCATCAGATTGCCGCAAAAATCAACCTATTTCTTCCCTAAATTACCAACCGGCTTGATTCTTTATAGCCTGAGTCCAGATATTACAGTAGGATGAACTTCACTATATCACCAATTTTGATGAAGGAGTTGCGCAGCCGAATGCGCGACAAAAAAACACCGTTATGGACAACGTCAATATTGTTCCTGACGGCGTTAACCATCATATTGGTGATGTATGCTGAAAACTCTTACAGCAATACAGAAACAAGAGATCTTTCAAATATTGGAATTACCACATTTGCGATAATTACCGGGGCATTATATATATTTAGTGCCCTTACATCTGCCACCGTATCCGCATCATCATTCTCCATTGAGCGAGAACAGGAAACCCTGGAAATGCTGCTGCTGACCCGGATGTCGAGCCTGCAAATGGTGATGGGAAAGATATACGGCAGCATGGCATTCATTCTTTATCTGGTGGTGCTGTTTATCCCTGTTGCGGCAGTGTCATTTATCTTTGGCGGTATTTCGCCGTGGCAGCTTATCCTGGTATTCCTTGTAATTCTTGTCTCTGCATTCTGTTACTGCTCAATCGGAACCTTCGCATCTATAATCCAAAAAAAATCAAATAGCGCGGTTGCGTTTTCTTATGTCACAATATTATATTTCCTAATCGGCCTTCCAATTCTTTTTACCATACCATTTGATGACTTATTTGACGATTTTTTACCCGCTGTATTTGGATTTATCACTCTCTACATACCATTCGCCATTTTCCTGATGGAACTAACCATCGCTACACGAATTGCCAAGTTTTCCTGGATAACAAAAATATTTGTAATATTCCTATTTTGTGTCGCAGTGGGTGTCATACAGATTGGTGTTCACAGTTTCTTAAAATCAATAAACTTGGAAGAAATCGTCATATCATTAAATCCCATATCCTTTGGTATATACATTTTTAATGACCATGCTTTCGGTTCTTCATCATCATTAGATATGGTAGGAATAGGAACTATTTTCTTTCTATTCACTATTCTGTTATCAGCAGCGTTCATAAAAATGTCTGCAAATCGTCTGAACTTGATGCGCCGAGGAATTGGGCTGCATTAAATTCTACTTCCTCGCCATCGGCGGGAAAACGTCGCCATCTATGCGCGCTTGCAATAATGGTATTAAATTACTGGAAGTAAAAAAACTTACCAATCGTTTGCCTGCATCTTCGTTGCCGGCAACTTTCCACGTTACCTGCCCCATTGTGGGAAGGTCAATTACCGGGGTGAAATTGCCCACAGTTTGTATCTGGTTTTCCGTCAGCATCTCTTTTAACTGTTTCAGATATTTCATATCTGTCGCGGCATAATCGGCATCTATCTTCTTTTCATCTGCTCTTATATCTATATATGGACTCACTATTGACACATCTTTTGCATCTTTCAGCATTTTCTCCAGCACTGGCACGGTTTTTTTCGCCAATTCTATATTTCGCTGTTGCAGCATATCATAATCTTTTTTTGCCGATTTCAGAATTGTCATTAATTGCGAACTCTGGTTTGGGGTGATGAATAACATGTTAAAAAGATTAAGCAATTTTATATCTGTAACATTGCTTTTTACTGCCACAGGAATAACATCGTCAGAGATGGGTAACCCGGTTTCCGGTTTAAATAAACGCAGGGTATAACCATTCAATATCGTCATATTAACACGTCCCAAATCACGATCGGTCGGCGTCGTAGATATTTCACCAGAATTACCCTTACGAATATATGCTTTCTGTGATGGTGTAAGTTGGTTCCATATTATTATTGTTCGTTCTTTTATTTTTTTATTATATTCATCTTCAAGCTGTGAAAACTTGCAATTAGAGTTCTTTACGCATTGCTTAACTGCATCAGTAATTCCATTATTTATATAAATATCTTCGCGCAGTTTAATTATTGCAGCACTGAATAACGTCATAGATTTTTCTTTTTCATCGCGGATTTTATTCAGGTCGGCAACCGTAGATTCCAATATAGGTATTATCACTGTGCGTTGGTCAGCGGTAAATTCCATCGCAGAAACCGTTTGTCTTGCCAATAACTCGCGTTCAAGTGCCAATTTCTGTTTCTCAACAGCCGTTAAATTATCATTAAACTCAATCGGCCGCCCAATCGCCAGCAAAGTGGTAACTATCAATATAAAAATAAAGAGATAACTTCTCATCACTAACCTTTCTTATCAAATTTTTGACATGATTAACATGATTAACAAGATTAAATATCCTGCCCACCCTGCCTATCTGTCCACCATAGCTTTAGCGAAGGTGGATCCATGTTAATAAATACTTCTAATACATACGCACACATCAAGCAGAACGATGCACATTTTCATCAATAACAGCTGTTCGGTAACTTGCGGTGGTTTTCCTTTATATCTGAAATTTAGATAAACCACGAAAAGCATGAAAGAACACGAAAAATTAAATCTACTAACAATTTATTTCGTGTATTTCGTGGTTAAAATATCTACTGTTAATCACAAAATCTCTCATCCAAAATACCGCCTTGCACCTTCAATTGTTGCTGCAACGCTTTAATATCGATACCATTCACTTTTCCATCATTGCACTTTACAGCTATCGCGGCGGCGGTGCCTGCCGCCTCGCCAGTTACGCCGCAGGTGGGTATCGCGCGGGTCAAATCCCAGATGGTGGTATCGGCGGAGATGCAGCGACCGGCGGTGAGCAGGTTATCATTTGCTACCCCGCACAATGACCGTAATGGTATGGTGTAGACAGGACCGGGTTTTCGCCAATCGCCGGTCATACCGACAGTGTCGTCAAACCAGCGATGGTCATCCGCTTCTTTTAAATCTATATTGGCACGTAACCGGCGGGTCATACGGAAACAGGCGATATCTGCCAGTTGGAATGGCTCTATCTCTGCGCCGGAGTTTTCCTTGCGCCAGGCGGCGACTTTCTCGCGTATCATCTCACGAGTACCCAGAATATGCCCGGTCACACCCTCGCCATCGTCACCACGAAAGAACGGTCCTTGTGAAAATTCTTTTCGGGTATACGGGTCGTAATTCCGCGTCATTGCCTGCAAATGCGGTACACCATCCTTTAAAATATAAAACCATCCGCACTGTACATTTGAATCCAGCGATTCAGTATCCTCACCGGAAAGCGCGCAGATATCAGCGTCACCGGTGCAGTCTATTACTGTTTTACAATCCACCGCAAAGCGACCACTTTTATTTTCCATTATCAGGTGAGTTATGCCGGTTGCATTGCGCTGTACCGCACAAAATCGGGTGTCGTACAGCAACTTTACACCGTTATCAATAATAAGTTTTTCCAGTGCCAGCAGGTATGACGCCGGGTTAAAATCTGCCCGGTAACGCGCCGCTTTTCTTTCCTCGATATCGCCACCCGGCTGCCAGCATTTTGGTGCCGGTATAAACGCCGCCTGCCTATTTGGTGTTACAATATCAGCAACAGATAATTTCAACAGTTCTTCGCTGAGTCCGCCAATAACCTGGTTTCCCATGCCATCACATAATGGTAGGTAAATTATCACATTACCAAGGGTAGCCAAACCACCCGGTCCGCTCTCCTTGTCCAGCAAAATCACCCGCACCCCATTACGCGCCGCCGCAACCGCAGCCGCCACCCCGGCAATGCCAGCCCCCACCACCGCCACATCATATTCATACTTAACCTCAATATTACGCGCCGGTTCAGTTATATAATTCTGCATTTGTTATCACCTTGATAAGATACCAAAATAATAATTTCGCTCTGATGGAAGATTTACCTATAAGAAATGGGATAAATTGTATAATTAATATCAGGACTTCCCCATTAATCATCTGACTGATCCGTCAAATCCGACCGATTAAATGAGAAAGTCCTATGATTTATTTGCTGGCTCCCCGAATACCTAAAATCCTACTTTTCGAATCCGAACTCTACTTCATTTGCCCAATGTTCTGTCCAATCCACGGTGAATGAGCCATTGCGTTTTGCAACGCTGCGACCTTTGGCTAATTCCATACAGCCTACGCCTTTGTTATCATTGACCCGGAACGAGAACTTTATTGTTTGTCCAGCGTCAAGTGCTTTCTTAACATTGGGGATTTCTGCCCATGGCAAGGCACATTCTACTACACGCATATTTTCTTCATGTGTAGTAACTAATTTGCCATCTTTTGCCGGGCCGTCCAATGGTGATTTCGGCTGGCGCGGATAGAAATGTTTGTGCGGCATATCCGGGTATTGCAATCGCCAAATTTCTGTGCCACCGCCATAGACCGGCGCAATCGGGTTCAAGGCATATTCGTAATCAGTATCTTTGTAATAGGTGAATCCTGGCATGGTGCCGGGTGGGCAGGTATACCAATCTTTCTTTTCAGCAGGAATTACGTTGAATGCTAATTGAACATTGTCGTGATTTGGCGCATTACCAGCGGGTAGGTCTGGACGGCGGCGATAACTGAATCGGCGGACGCCTTCCGGCCAGGTGTAGTCAAAACGTTGGTCAATCTTGTCTGGCACATTTAACTTCACCGCGTCGCTCCATTTCTGGATATCGCCGACTATGGTATAACATTCTGCCCCATAAACGCCTTTCCAGTTACCCTGGGTGTTAATATCAACTTTCAGGAAACTGACCGGAGGTAAGCCGGTAGCTGATGCGGCGATCGGTGGTGCGACATCAATAAATATCCCCTGCACGGTTGCAGGAAGAGTTTTATTCAATGTCCATACCCGTACGGTAACTTTTCGACGGATAGTCCACGACAGATATTTGCCTTCTCCAAAGTCAGTTACTGACTGTTCATCTAATATTTCCGCCGTATCTGGATTAACTATTTGTATCTTTTCATAGCGGGTGCGGCGGTCAATGTCTATCGTATATATTGATAATTGACGCGGTTTTCCATCAGTCGGGTCAACATCAAAACTCATGTAGCCATCAAATGGTGTCCAGTAAAGACCAGACCGGTCTTTCGCATCATCTGCAACCCGTTGTAAGGAACGGATATCGGTTTGTGAACGCGACCACTTCTGTTCTGATTTATTTATGACATCTTTCTTGATATCAAATGAATGCTCCGGGTAAAAATAATACGAATCATCGCGATTTGCAACTCGTACCATACCACCTTCCGGGCTGTCATCTGCTATTTTGGCGGCAAAATAGAAATTATCTTTATCATAAGCCATATAGCCGGATGCGATACCTTTCTTGAAAGTATTGTCATATTTAACGAATGGCAGCCATGCAGACTCCATCAGGGTTGGTTGTTGTATACCCTGGCTGATGATGGTCTGGGGTAATACACCTTTCCAATCGTCCAATTTGCCATCAACAACGATTTCACGCTTGGCGATGACATTTATGTGCATCATCTCTTCGTGTGTGGTGATTCCATCTGCGCCGGAATCGATTGATAGAATCAGCGGATAATTATTATCGACGGTGGCTTCACCGCCGACAATCTTGATATTCACATCCTGGGTTTCATTACCAAGCAGGCTTACCGTTGCCGGTACTTCTAATTTCAAATTGCCGATGGTGATATTCAACTTGCCGGTTATTGGTCGATTAAGTACATTAGTTAATGACAACCGCATTATCGGTTGTTTATCAACCGTAGATGTCATGTCATGGCATACTGTGGCGAATGGTTCAATTCCATCGATGCGGGATGTTTTTACTGCTTCTACTAATTGAGTGAAAGAATCTTTCTCGCCATTACCGCGCAGGAAGAATCCGCGACCATCCAACGGTACAATAATTTTGCCATCTTTTGCCGGAACCGGGTTGCCGTAAAAGTCGTATAAGTTATATTTACCACCGCCATCCGGCAATGTCATACGTGCATTGCTGAGGATTTCCGGTGATGATATCGCTTTTTCCAATGTCTCACGGTCTTTAGATGGTGCATCCGCAGGCAATGCGGCTAACTGTTTTTTAAGTTCAATTTTATGGGCATTTTCAGCGAACCCGCGAGCGGTGCGGAACAGGAATAAATCAGAACCGAACTCTTCACCAAGGTCGCCAACAACTACTATAGTGCCATCTTCCGGGTTAGTTGTGCCATCAGCAGCTTTTTCACCGTCAAAACAGAATACCCAGGGAAGACCATTTTTAAAGAGAATCTCTTTAAAGGGACGTTCGCCGATAAAGTGAGTGGTTGCTCCAACTGACGCAGCAACTGACCAGGCGTTAGTCTGTTTATAACGAGTGGATTTTCCATCAGCAGTACGAGCAGTGACGTCATAAAGATTGGCTATGTTGCCGCCAAACACGCCCATAGCGCGGTCGTAACCGGCAGCACGGTTACAGGCGATTACCGCTGCGACGCGATCATCAGTATTTGCTACCCAGCTTTCAGTGTCCCATATTTTAACGCGACCATTTGGCCCCTGGCGATCAACCCATTTTTTAATGGTTGCGTGTGAATCCATTCCCTGGTAATGCACGCTGAGAAAGTCAAACCATTTCAGATAATCATCTTTACCATCAGCGAATAGCTTATCCTGTGCATTTGATGATGAATCACAACCGCCTACCAGCACATCAACACCATCTTCCTTACGTGCCTGTTCGACGCCAAGTGCCATGCGGGTGTAAATCTCACGGTATCGCAGCATATCTGCACCCCACCCGGAGATAGAGATTCCTTCCCACGGCTCATTCCATAGTGAAAATGCAGTGACAGGTCCTTTTGGCCAACCGAAATCAGCGGAGAATTTCTTTACGAACTTCTGGAAATCGTCATCATATTTCGGGTTTGGGGCAAGGTCAAATTTAGTAGGAAGCATCTGGCCATTTTCGGCAAGATGCGGACGTGGACGTTCCATAGGCTGCAAATCGCCATAAAACGCGCCACCACCGGTCATGAATAGAACAGTAATATTGGCATCATGCAATTCTTTGAATTGACCTGCCAATTTATTATAATATGCATCAAAATTCTTATCAGATGTCGGGGTATAACCCAATTCCATACGAACAGCACGCACACCCAGACGTTTCAACACATCAGCAGAAATATAGTCTAATGATAAACAAGGATATTGAATTTTCTGCGGATTGGGGGCAAAGGTGCGCACACAAGTAGTAGCAAATAGCCGTCCGGCATCGCCGAGGTCAACAATTAATGCATACGCGCCAAACTTTGCGGGTATCTCTGGAGTAACCTTCACATTAACAAAACCTTTAGCGGGAATATTAACATCAATTAGCACCGATATCGCATCGCTCAGCTTATACATATCGGGAACCCATACATCACCGGGACGTCCCTTTGTTCCGTAAGCTATCAGATCAACCTTCCCTGTTTTTACCAACGGGGCATTGGAGATGTTGTTAATTTGCAGAGTGAATGTAACTTTGTCATCCGGCCATAAAATATTGCTGGGGATGCTGCTTTCAATCTGCTGGACAGTATAACCGGCAGCCTTGGCATCAGTAATACCGAAAGTATCGATAAAACCGGGAATCTTTGCACCAGACACCATCTGCGCCTGCAAAGGTGTTGCAATACAAATAAGAACAAGGGTAAAGAGCAGAAGCTGCCCAAGACGAGATATGCGACCAACATACCCCAAAAGGTGATCATGCAACATAAATATTCTCCTGTAAAAGTGTCACTGACGCAGGGGAGAACTTACGCAGTGACATTCTGATACAATTGTATTTGTATGATGTTGGTTTGTCAATAGCTTTAGGAGTTTTCAGTGTGTAGTGTTTAGTTTTCAGTGTATAGTATGCTAAAAACTGAAAACTGAAAACTGAAAACTATATTCATTACGCACCAAATCCCAAATACAATTTAGTGAAATTACGCGGTAATATTCGGTTGATAACTGAACCTATTGCATAACACGATACCGTTGTTAATATGGCAAGTATAATCGTGTATAAAATAAGATGAGAAGCTATGAAGGGTACGGTTAATATAAATTGTGATGTGAATGTCAGTATCAGCATGTGGATGAAGTATATACCGAACGAATAATGTCCCAGGTGAACGAGTTTTATTGGTATCGACCATTTATATTTACTTAACTTTAACACCAGCAGGATAATTGGAATTGTATATAACATCGACCCCAAACGGACAGATGAAGTGGCAAAAACTGCATTATTGCCACTGATATTCATCAAATACAGGCTTTCTATAACAGCAATTATTAGTGTAATAACCAGCGTTATCACAATTACCGGTGTTCGCAAATAGGTAAATATCTTGTTTGCATTTAAGCCAATAATAAAATAAATCATCCACATGTAAAAAGGTGAACCATAACAGAGTAACGAAGGCGATTTGCCGGTGATCAATGTGTATGCATACAAAGCGACAATTGCCAGAATATTTAATACACATACGCTGACAAAGCCAATTTTTGATTTTCGCAATATAAGGAATAATGGCAATAATACGTAAAACTGGCAAATGAGCAAAATAAAATAAAACGATCCGGTTGCCTGACCTAACATTAGTGTGGTCATTACCGATTTAATCGAAGGATAAACCCCGGTTGATAATGCAGAATATCCGATGTAAACAAATGACCACAAAAAATATGGAACCAGGATACGGGGTAAACGCTTGCGCAAAAATGTGATATAGCTGGGAAAATTATGTATAACGACGTCCTGCAGAAAATAACCCGATATAAAGAGAAATACCGGCACGGCAAAGGCGACTACCTGACGCAGGATAACAAGGAAATATAGATTTTCCGCCCCGCTATTGTCAGTAAAAAAATACCATGCCGACCCAATCGCATGAATGACAATAACACAAAAAATCGCTATCCCCCGCACCGCATCCCAATATTCAACCCGGCCTGACTTATTGCTATGATGTGCAGGCGTTGCGGTATTAACCACTTTTATTCCTCATCACTTTTTTCCTTCGAGTCTACTACCCAATACCCGCCAGTCTTTTTGCTGCCACGACGTTCAATAAGATTCAAAGCTAATAATTTCCTGCTTTGTTTATCTAAAGTATCAATTGAAAGATGGAACTTTTCTACAAGATCATTTAGTTGTATTCCTGGGTTTTCCTTAATTGCAGTCAATAAGTATTTTAATCCATTATTTAATTCTTTAGCATTTAAACTCTCATTTTTAACATTTAATCCGCCATTATTTCGATTTAATCCGCCAATCTCTTCATTTAACCCGCCATTATTTCGATTTAATCCGCCAATTTCCTTATTTAATCCGCCATTATTTCGATTTAATCAGCCACTT
>JBIJDE010000424.1:0-4592 GCA_044344305.1 Armatimonadota bacterium | reverse complement strand
CTTGCCAATTGTGTCTTTAAAATACTGAATACAACTATAACTAAACAGAACCAAACAATAGAAAAATCACGTATTATTTTCAATGATTTATTATCTTCATTCAGATCTGCACTTTTTGTTTTCACAGTAACTGGTATTACACTGAAAGGAAATGTTGCAATAAAAGCAATAGCAAAATATACCAGCAAGCTTAGTGGTCCGAAATTATGCCCTTCCATTGAATCTGATGCACGTTTAATATTCTCATTCAAAAAGAAGAACTTTAAAAATTCTCCCCCATCTTTCAATGTAATTAGTATAAACCACGGAGCTGCAACAATGATGAATACCAGTAAAACAGGTAGCCATGGAACTCTTTTAAATGCACCACCAAGATTCTTGAAGAGATCTTTCAACCAATATTTGCTAAACATTGACCCTTCGGCAGAATTAACATGATAAACAAACCACATGGCAAATGGAACACCGGGACCGACAGGCCCTTTGGTGAGAAAAGCCAATCCTCCGGTTAACCCGGCAATTAAATAAGCCCACATAGCCAGTTTCTTCTCTTCAATTGGGTCATCAATCAATTTGTGATAAATCTCTGCCTGAATTAACGATAAGCAACATAATGAAATAATTACAGAAAGTGTAATGTCTGTAGTAGCCATGTGCGCCCATGCCGCCGCAAATACAGTCACACTTACGGCAGTAGCGGCAAGAAAAGAGGAAAAATATATTTCTCCATCAGTAAGATTGCGGTTAAATCGTCTTAAATTATATCTGATGAAAAAGAATACTGCCAGGGTAAGCAGTAGCATCATGATACCTGATTCTGCCCTTGCTGCTGGTATTTCACTATTAAATATCTTCATTGTGCCAGCTTGCAGCCAATAGATGAAAACAGGTTTTAAATATCTGACGTGCCCGTTAAATACAGGTATCACATAATCACCAGTTTCAATCATGTGGCGAGATGTTTCAACATAACGCGCTTCATCATCCTCCGATATCGGCGTTGATGGCGGCCAGGCAAAATATAAAACTGCTAAAAATAGCAAAAGTAGCGGCAAAGTAACATATTTCAGGCTTTCACCTATGCCGTGAAGTGCTGAACATGCCTTTTCTATTACACATTCTTGATTTTCTTCAATATTATTATTCATATTTTTCACTTTCTCCCCGATACTATATTGACGAGGAAGGATGCTAATGATAATATCAGACAAGAACCGGGATTATCGCCGGTATTTTACCATTTATCTGCCGCAAAATGTGACAGAAAGGATATCCAATGTCGAAAAAGTATCGCTTGGTAACCCGTAGTGACATGGACGGCTTACTTGCCGCTGTCCTACTGCGTGAACTGGATTTAATTGACGATATCAAGTTTGTTCATCCTAAAGATGTTCAGGATGGACGGGTTGAATTAACCCCGAATGATATTACCACAAATTTGCCTTACTCGCCGAATGTATACCTATCATTCGACCATCACGCGAGTGAAATGATTCGTGTAAATGAACATGATGCGCCTAACCGCATTATTGAGGCAAACTCACCGTCAACAGCCCGTGTAGTTTACAATTATTTCGGCGGAAAATCACGTTTCCCGGAAATTGCTGAAGATATGATTGTTGCTGTAGACAAGGCGGACAGTGCACAATTCAGTTTAGACGAAATTATGAACCCGGAAAAATGGGTTTTGCTGAGTTTTATCATGGATCCACGTACCGGCTTAGGTAGATTCAAACATTTCCGCGTCAGTAATTATACGTTAATGATGGATTTAATCGAATATTGCAAAAACCATTCAATCGAAGATATTCTTGACCTGCCAGATGTTAAAGAACGTACTAACCTCTATTTTCAGCATGATACGCTTGCAAAAGAACAAATCAAACGCTGTACCACTATTCATGGCAAACTTATATGCCTTGACCTGCGCGATGAAGAGACAATATATGCGACCAATAGATTCATGGTATATGCCATGTATCCTGATTGCAACATATCAATTCATGTCATGTGGGGACTTAACAAACAAAATACAGTATTCGCTATAGGAAAATCAATTCTCGACCGTTCATCAAAAGTTGATATTGGCGAATTAGCCCTTAAATACGGCGGCGGTGGTCATGAAAACGCCGGTACCTGTCAGATTGACCATGATTCGACAGATGAAGTGATGAAAGAACTTATTGATGCTATAAAAAATAGCTGATGAGTCAATTATTCACCCCCGAGAATAGAAATCTCGGGGGTTTTTCTTTTTAAATCCCACCTGTCATAGACGCTAGGCCTTGCGTCTCTACATGTTAGCGTCACCGAGACGGTAACGCCACGTTTTTCAATCCATTACTCTGTCCTTTTTTTGTCTTTTTCGAGAGGTGGTCAGAGCGTCTCGCTCGGAAATTTGAAGAACCGTAAATAAAGTTTAGATAATCCCCGTAGACGCAATGCCTTGCGTCTCTACCTTTTAAATTTGACCCTATTGGCATGAAGAAGGTACAATTATTTCGCAAATTGAGTTATGATACTCAACGTTTTGTGCCCTTGTAGCTCAGTCGGATAGAGCGATTCCCTCCTAAGGAATAGGCCGGCCGTTCGATTCGGCCCAAGGGCACCACTATATTTATCTGCATCCCCTAAGAGGTTTTTAATAAATGTCATTGTTTTGGAAAAGTTCTATACAAAGCACAACCGGAATGAAGCTAATTGTCGGTTTGGGTAATATCGGCAGCCAATATGCAAACACACGTCATAACATAGGATTTGATGTGGTGGACGAAATGGCTCGTGAATACCAGGCAAGATTTAAAAAAGGTAAGTTCAAAGGTGACGATGTTCAAATAAATATTAGCGGACATCGAATATTATTGCTGAAACCATCAACATTTATGAATCTTAGTGGCGAGTCGGTAATTGCTGCCGTCAGGTTCTACCGCATCGCACCAGAAGATATACTGGTAATATGTGATGATGTAGCATTGCCGGTAGGAAAAATAAGATTCCGCGCTAAAGGCAGTGATGGCGGACATAATGGACTATATAACATAATAAATCGAATCGGAACAAATGCATTTTCCCGACTACGGGTAGGAGTTGGTGCTCCCCCACCCCAAATGGATATGGTTGATTACGTTCTTGGCAGATTTCTAAGCGACGAACGAAGCAAAATAGTTGAAGCACGGGATAATGCGGTACGCGGTGCAGAATTGTGGATAAAGGAAGGGATTACTCCTGCAATGAATAGATGGAACTCGGTGGGAAAAGAAACTGTAAAACCAGAAGAAAAAGAAACTCCTTCAGAATAGATATTTTTTGCGTAATTCAGCTAAAATAAATAGCATCATTCATCATTTTAAGGTATAATAAAACAATAAAATACCTCATAAAATTAACCGGGGTAAGGACATAAACATGAGTAATAGCGAACCAATATTTGATTTAGCCGGAATGCGGTCTAAGGCTGCTAAAAATATATACTCCGGCATTGAAGACGCAAAGCTGCAAGTTAGTATAGGTATGGCTACTTGCGGTATCAGCGCAGGAGCTGGTGCAATCTATAAAGCGATTGAAGCTGAAATTGCAGACCGTGAAGATATCGTGCTGAAACAAGTCGGTTGCATTGGTCAATGCCATAAAGAACCGTTGATGGAAATCACTGCAAAGAACGGGGCACCATACCTCTACGGTGAACTAAACGAGAAAACTGCTATTGATGTTCTGCGACGACACCTGAAAAAGCAAGCTCCTCTTACAGAAAACCTTGTAGATAATCCTGGAGAAAATCGCGTCACGATTATTACTGCAGATACTACCGCGCCTAATTATTTCAATTTCGTAAAAGCAGTAACCGCTGCCGCAGAATTACGCGGTATGGTGACAACAGAAGCGGGATGTGAAGGTGGATGCAACGGAATATTCCTGCATATTTCCCCGGAAAACAAAACCTATTCAGTAACAGATATAGATGCAGCAGAGAAAGTTATCAACGGCAACGGTGAAGAATATGACGTTGGCGACAAGGGTCCACGATTTTGTATGACACAAAATGTTGCACCGGTAACCGGTCTGCAAATGCGCATTGCCAGCCGAAACTGTGGAGTTATTGACCCTGAATCTTTAGAAAGTGCATTATGCGCATACGCGTATATGGCATTGGAAAAAGCTGTAAACGGCATGACACCAGATGAAGTTGTTGCCACTATGCAGGAAAGCGGATTGCGCGGACGCGGCGGCGGAGGTTTCAGCACCGGGTTAAAATGGAGAATTACCCGTGATGTTAAAGGTGAACAGAAATATGTCATCTGTAACGCTGACGAAGGTGACCCTGGTGCATTTATGGATAGAAACCTATTGGAAGGCGACCCCCACGCAATAATTGAAGGATTGGCAATTGCGGGTTATGCAATCGGTGCAAGTAAAGGCTTTTTCTATATCCGAGCCGAGTATCCATTGGCAGTAAAACGATTACGCGAGGCTATCGAACAAGCTAAAGCAGCAGGTATTATTGGTAAAAATGTAATGGGAACTGATTTCTCATTTGAACTTGAAATAAGACTTGGAGCCGGAGCATTTGTCTGTGGTGAAGAGACTGCGCTGAT
>JBIJDE010000212.1:0-7851 GCA_044344305.1 Armatimonadota bacterium | reverse complement strand
GTAGCCACTCTGCGTATTGTAACCGCGAGTGTCGTGGAGAATGACGGCCGCAGTAATTGGGTAACGGAAGTTAAATATTCCAAGCTTTCTCCCGAAATACTGGCAAACGGTAGTATGAATATTAAGTTCCCTGTTCAGAATAAACCCGTCAAAGTATTATCAGTCGGATTAGTAAGTAACCCGAAAGGTCCATTCCTTGATAATATGGAATTAATCTGTGCAGATAAACGTATAGAAAAAATCTTGCCGGGTAAATTACCTATTTCAGTCAAAGCAGTCGTTTATTCTCCAGCAGGTGTCAGCGAAGCCAAATTAATGTATGGTTTGTCATCAAAATCCCTGTTAAAGATTGCATTACAGGGTGATCGTTTGAAATCAACCTTCACCGGCGTTATTCCACCACAACCAGATGGAACCACACTGGTTTATTGCATCTACGCTAAAGATAACGATGGAAACGAATCTATTTCACCACTACAGGCTGTTACTATCGGAAGAACTAATGCTCATAGCGTAGCATTGCTTGCCGGCCGCGAACTTACCGGCGATATGCGTAATGACCCGTTATGGAATGGAACCGGACACGGTACAATGGCAACAACAGCAGTTGATACTGGAGTAATTTATACTCGTCCGGGTACTTATTCGGTATGGGCATTGGCTGCCCCTCGCGATCGGGGAATCACCGTTACAATAGAAAGAAAATCTGTTGCAGCATCTAATACCGATATGCTGTTGAATGGTACTGTACCCGCGAATCAACCGGATGGCTGGTATAAAGTTGGCAGTTTTACCGTACAGGAAGCAACCAAAGTTACCGCGTCAGTATTAGCAACTGGTTTTACAGGATATGCAGGATATGGTGAAATTATCCTTACCCAGGATAAATCGTTCTCACCACCGGCAAAGAATGTATTGATTGACTGGGTTAACGGTTTAAAAGTCGTTGGTATTGAAAACGGCATGATTTTAACCCGTCCGATTAGTATCAACGTGTTTAGTACCGGCAATGTAAACGCTATTAATGTCAACGCAAAGAGAGATGGTAACGGTGTAAGCAGAGGCGGCGCATTGAGTTGGTTCATCAAAGCAGGCGATGGCCACATGGTGCTAAACCCGACAGAACTGGTCAGTGGCGACTATATTATCGTCGTTAGCGGCGATGCAATGTATATGAATGGCAACACACCTATAACATCACAACTGGTATCCAAAGAATTTATTATTAGTTTGCCCAAGTAGTAACCTGATTTATTGTATGAAAAAGGGGTGATATTGTATCACCCCTTTTTTTATTCTGATATGGTTGCTAACTGACTATTATTACAAACACCCGCTAATCAAAAATAGCGGGTAACTTCTCATTATGCTATCCGTGTCGGGACGTTCGATTTATAATTCAGGAAATTAAATTTTTTTTGTCACCATTTATTGTAAAGAAATATTCTATTAATCCTTAAATCTTACAGCTTTATTACTACTACTCACTCAACCACAAAATAGATGTCACTCCGCGCGGGTAATACAGGCTTCCTTTGGCTATTCCGCGCAGTATCTGGTCGCTCCAACTGTAATATGCGTTGCGCGGGTCGAGGAGCCATCCAACATGGGCGACATCGGCGGCGATGGTTTTTGCTGGCGACAGGCCGAGGATTTTTCTGGCGATGAATTGGCACAGGTAGATTTTGCTCAGCCAGGAGTTGTCGCTGGTAGATGATAATTTCCAGCCCCCGTCCGGGAACAGGCAAATATCATCATTAAGTACATGATTCAGGTGGGTGCTCATGGTGCGAATAAGGTTGCCGTATTTGCCGTTGATATCCAGCGCGTCGGTCAAACCCATGACATACGGGAAAGCAAGACCTTCGATGGCGGGGATGATCTTGGAGTCGTTGCCCTCGTCGATGACCGCCGGGATATAACCTTCTGCAGTGAGTCGAGTCGACAGGGTGTTTGCACAACGCAGTGCCTGCTCTACCGCGATACTGGCTTCTTCTTCCAATCCCTTTTCGGTGAAGATATTATCCAACGCCACGTATGCCGCCCAGCTTTTTACCGCCAGATAAACGTTATTGCGCGCTTGTCCCAATGAAATATCCAGGCTGTCGTAAGTGGTGATTTCCGCGCCGGTCAGACAGCGGTCGCTGTCCAGCGACATTACGCCATTGCGCTTTGCCGGGTCGGGATTATCGCGATTCAACATGCTACGCAGACAATCGCGCAGGACGGATATTTTGCCGTCTATCCATTCGTTATCGCCGGTCTGTTTGTAATAGGTAGCGGCACAGCAAATCCAGTTCACCAACTGTTCGTGGGTCATGTGCGAGAAGCAATCATCCAACCCGAACAGTTCGTATGATGAAAATTGCGGACGGGAGAAGACATTTGTCGTGCCCATGTCATGGGTAAAACTGAGACCGCCGGGATATGCCGTTGGGTCACCCTGGAAATGCACTGTGTCGTAATAGCTGTAGCGGGACGCATACATGTCCAGCACGTTGCGTACAGTCCACGGGTTCATCTTCATTTCATAGAATACCTGGTCGACGGTCAGGTCAAAGGTATTCATCATGCGATATTCACCTTCGTTCACTACCCACAGCGGTTTGTCCAGGTAATCCAGAAATTCGGTGCTGCCGTAGTAACTGCGAACGGCGTGAGCCAACATAAATCGCTGGTCATCATTGAGTTTGGAATTGAGCAATGTCGCGTCAGCCTCTTTCGACCAACTAATATATGTGTCAAAGTTTTCCAGCGCGTAAGCAGCAACTTCTTCGATATTTTTATAAAAACGTCGGTAATAATAGGTAGTATCCAATCCTGCGGTGGCGTAGCCATCGCGGTGAAAACAGACAGCCAAACGGAAGGTCTTCTTCACGCCGGCGGGGACAGTCATCACTAAAGCCACGGTGGCGGCAATGCCAAACTTGGTATTTTCCTTTATTTTCGGTGCCAGCAAATCTTCGATAGTGAATCCCTGGCGGGCATCAATATCATCGCCCATGCCGGCAATGGCGAAATGCCTGGCCTCGCCAATTCCCTTCAATTTACCGTCGGTAGTGTCTTCCAGTCGGCGCACAAAACCTTGCAGGCTATTATGCATGAATCCGAAAAATGCATCGCGGGAAGTGGCGCATTTTGTATTATCAACTGTGATTTCTACCATAACCGCTGGCAAGGTTACCGCCGCCATCTCGGCTGCGCTGGCGGTTGCCGGGTCGGGGATGCTGCGTACCGGCGAATAGATGGCAAAAGTCAAATCGCCAGCTTTCCAAATATCGGAAGATAGGTTATATTCGCGGGTGACTTCATCATTCGCAAAAGTAGAAACAATTGATTTCTCTATTTCTTTGTCAGCACCTTCCGTCTTTTCGATATCGTACCGCGCGGCGTCATCGCCAGCACCGGCGAAAAATGGTAGTGCCTGAAACTGACCTTTTTCTGTAGATTCCAATCCTATATATACATTCTGATCGGCCGGTTTCCCCATCTCCAACCCAAAGCCGCCCTTTTGCCCGGGATAGCCAAGGGTGAATGACGCGAAAGCCCCGATCGGGGAATGATGTGCATTAAACCAGATAGATTTCATAAATTTCTCCTTCTGGTATATTTTAGCGATATTTGCTGATGTTGTCAGTGTATTGATGTTTTATATTACATCGATTAATAGGATTGTTGAGATAAATTAAAAATTAAAGTTATGATTTTAGAGGCTTTTGCAAAACCTAATTTTTAAAATGTTCAGGTTTGTGGTAGGCGAAAACCACCCCGACCTTCGGCCACCCCTCCTTGGCAAGGAGGGGGCAGGGGGTGGTTTGGTTGATTATATAATTAATATGGTTTTGCAGGAGTCTGTTTATTAAGAGGCTTTATTGTTGTGACACTTCAAAAAGTATGTTATTGAAGTTCTTTTTTTGTTCGAATTTGATTACTAACAACATAATTAGACACACAGAAAAGCACGGGTGATATATTTATATCCCCGTGCTTTTCTATCCGTGTTTCTTTAGAGCTTATTCTACTGTCAACTTACTTAGAAAATCGTTTAAATCTTTTTCTGCTGTACGCAATTTCACCAGAGTGGCGTCATCACTTTCCAACAGATTTTCCATTTTGGTTTCCTGTTCGTTGAACTTGGTTACATATCGTTTGTACAGGTCGCTATTACGATCAAGCGAGTTCATATTCTGACGAATACGATTTTGCTCATCGGTAATTTGCTGGCGCTGTACCCGGTTATCCTGTTGTGTTTGTCGCAGTGAATCGATATTTTTCTTCATGTCGACAATTTGTTTCAATGCTTGTTTTACTTTGTCAGAAACAGCTTTATCGGTGGAGTAACTCAACATCCAATCAATGCTTTGATTGCTGATAGCTTCATAAGTAAAATCAGTTTTTTCTTCTACTACTTTCAACTTAACAGCTTTTTTATCTTTAGCATTTACGGTAACTGCAAAACGGTAAAGTTCGGGTGTGGTCTCCAATGCTTTATCAGGTTCAATAAGCTTGTAGTTGATTGCGATCTGATGTTCTACCAGCATATTGCGGTCGCGGGCATCTTTGGATTGGAATGTGTAGGTGGTTACCTGTTGGCGTTTCCAACTGCTTTTCCACTGGCCATTCGCGATACCCACTGCCAACCGGGTTGAGTTGCTATCAACATCTTTCAGGCAGGTTACACCCAGGTCGAGTGCGTAGGAAACCAGGCGTTCTTCACCGGGGTTAAGGTCTTCAAATGTCGCATCGCCGGCGTAGGTATTGCCTTCATACACGGTGACTGGTCCACCCATCAGGTTGATGCCGGTATTGTTCTTTATCTTCAAACCATACAGCGGGTAGCTGGCGTGAACAGCATTGTTATAGATAGAAACCTTGGTTGTATCAACCGGCGAGTTTAATATCGGCAACAAAGCGGATTGCTGGCGCGCCAATGTGACTGGTTCAATAATGTCATAGGTGAATGCCTCACCCAAATTGGTGGCTTTCACAGCGGATTCTACACCGGATTTCAAAGCGTTGCCAGCATTAAACATATTGCCATAACCGGGTTTACCCGCTGGAGCAGCACCTTGATTGAAAGAGTTATACATCTGACTTTGAAACATAGGTGCAGGTTTAGCATTTTTCCCCAGCATTTCACCTTCAGGTGCTGGTGCCGCCATATCTGCTACCATTTCCTCGGCATCGGTTTCGATTCCGGTGGCATAAGTTACCGGTCGAATCGAGGCGTATAGTTGTGACTGTACCATGGGACGTTGCAGGTAAAGTGGGGTATATAGGTCTTGCATAAATGAAATAGGACGACCGCTGACCAATGACAGGTTAACATTGGTCCAGTCGGTATCGCTGGTATTTTCAACAATTGCCCATCCCTGTATGTTACTGGCCTTGTCGCCAAGAACAACCCGATAGGACGTTTTCCAGATAGGGGTCTTCTCGATATAGCCAACTGCTACCCTGCGTTCACCCTTGCCCAGGAATGATATAGAAACCGGCTTGCGCTGATTATCTAATCCTGACGCCAGGGTAGTAAGCGCATTTTGCAGTTCTTTGTTCAGTCTTTCATCAAGAATTTTTAATGACGAAATCTCATCAAGGTTAATTGATTTTATCCCGGCATTGGTAATAAGGTTAAGCTGTTCAAAAGTTATAATCTTATCGCCAACCTCTTTCTGTTTCACTTCAACACCGATAATTTTACCGGTAATTTTCTTTGTGGCTTCAATCTCAACCGACACCCCGCGCAAGCGGTCCAACAATTTACCCATCGACGGGTTGTCGTTGATATTTATGGCGTAGGAACCGAGTGTCTTGCTTATCGGATCCTGGGTGCCATAATTCACCGCGCCGATTTTACCGCCGTCCAGATCAAACAACACCATCGACTTTAACAAGTCGTTGACTTCCTCGGTACGGAAAGACAGTTGAACAGTGGCATTGTCGGTAACTTTGCCCGAACGTTCGAAGTAACCCACACCGCTGGAAAAAAGCTGCAAATGGGTAAGTGGCAAATCCTGCGCAAATAACGCAGTAGCACTGAGTAGCATTACAGCCCCCAGCGCAATTCTCGCAATTTTCATGTCTTGACTCCTTTATTTAAAATTGCCATATAAATATTATAACTGTTGTCACTGCCATAATGTTACATCATTTTTGCATTTTTTTGTTAATTTTATTTTTTATATAGTGGTTAAAAGAATAAATTTGATTGTTTAATCCAAATAAATGGGGGAAGTGTTTAGTTTTCAGTGTTTAATTTTCAGTTATGGCTTGTAAAGGCATTTTAATATGTAGTTAAATGGGGAAGTTGTATAGTATTCTATAAATAATTTATTTTGTTAGATGTTGCGGTAAGACTGGATATTACATAATTCCATAGCCCACAGCATCGCTGTGGGTCTGATGATAGATTAGATTTACGCCCTGTAGGGGCATAATTCCTCAATAAATAGGAATTGTGCTCTTACAGAGCGTAGATTATGTGGTGGATTTCTACCCACAGCGATGCTGTGGGCTATGGAATTATTTTAAAAATAAGATTGGATAGAGATATGTAGAATATTATGCAAATTCCCTCCCCAAAAAGTATCATAACTTTTTTGTTCGAATTTAATTGCTAATGTCCTACACCTAACCCCTTGCAAATCAGGCATAAATGACCTTAAAAACTGATCTATTACGTGGTCAATTCGACACTTGCGTTTTTCGTGGTATAATTAGTTCAGCCCATTTTGTTGGCGACCACCTCTGTACCCTCCGTATGGATCTAAATACACGGATTGTCCCCAGGCTGCCTCCACCTCTTTCGGCTTGAAGGAGAAAATTATGACAACATTTCCGACTTTGTCGTGTTCATTACGTACACGCACCGGAAGTAATGTCGCACGTCAAATGCGACAAAAAGGTTTGTTACCTGCTACTGTATATGGTCATGGCACTACACTGTCAATAACCATGGATCAAAAACACTTTGTTAAAGTGGCACTTACCGGTAATTCCGGTTCCCAAATTGTTCATCTTGATGTTGATGGCGTTGACAGTGGATTAGCACTGGTCAAGTCAGTACAAAAAAATATCATGGAACAGATGTTAACCCATGTTGATTTACAACGCGTTTCATTAACTGACAGCTTGCAGATTCCTGTACCATTAGTACTTGATGGTGATGCCGCTGGCGTATTAGTTGGTGGTGTGTTGGACGTTTACATCTTTGTGCTTAACCTGAAATGCATTGCCAGTGCAGTGCCGGAAAGCATTCACTACGACATCAGCAATTTACAGGTAAATGAACACCTGTTAGTCAGCCAGATTCCATTGCCAGAAGGTTGTGAATTAATTGGCCGACCAGAAGACACCATTGCAGTTATCCGTTTAAAAGCTGTTTAGGTTGTTGCTTAATAAGAATTATGAAGTTTGTATTATTTAAAATGCGAATTTCATAATTCTTCACTTTTTCACCCTTCTCTCTTCACTCACTCGTCCTATTTTCTTTATGTTCCGCCAACGCGCTTGTTTCGTAACTATAAATCTGTTGGGTTAGCTCTTTTGGGCTGATGTTGGCAGGTTTCGTGGTATCTGTAACTATTACAAACTCAACATTTAACGGTTTTTTACTGGTACGGGTAGGGCTGACGCGATAACGTTTGTATTCCTGCATGAATAACTGCACAGCACCGCGACTGCAATTTATTTCCAGCATATCCTCTACTTTCATAAGGCCATCGGTTGAATAGCTGGTGATGATATGTTTCGCATCGGCATTGCTGATTAACTGTTGATACGCGGCGATGGCATCACCTAACTTGTTGTAGGCACTGCGTCGCAGGGTACGCCAATCGGTACGAATTGCGG
>JBIJDE010000240.1:0-7233 GCA_044344305.1 Armatimonadota bacterium | reverse complement strand
TGCCACGGGTCAGTTCCGCAGGTATCTGCAACTTATCCCAGAGGGTGACCGAGTTTAAAATATGGTAATTACTGCCGTAAGGATGCTGGTTATATGGCGGGTCGATATAGGCGATATCAGCCGCTATCGTGGTAGATGACATGCCGGCGTCGCCGCATATCGCCATGTTTTGCTGGCCATTATCATAATATATTGCCGGCGATAATTGCACATCAGACTTGATTCGGTACAGGGCAACTCCGGTGCTGCCACCCCAACCGCGATGAAAACCTTTGAATACTCCACTGGTATTACTTACATAACATGTTGAATACAATAACGTCGCCAGTAATGCTGCTTCCTCGTCTGCGTTTATTTGTCCTGTGGCAGTCCAATCTGCAATTTCATCACGCATTGCATCTATTCGCATCCCATTTTTACGCATAAAAAACATCCTGTCGGTATCGTGTTGCGGGTCATCATCGTCCTGGGGACACAGGTTTCGGGTTATCCACCCTTCAATACCGGGTAGCGCATTTAGATGCGCGATAGCGTTTTCATACCCGCCAAATGCTGTAAATGGGGGAATATCATTAATGGCGATGGCACTGCGGTTAATCGGCAGAGTATAAGGTTCCCAATCATTAGCTACAACTCGTAAATTAATTCGCTTGGCAAATCGCGATACCACTCCACTACCGGCGAAAAGGTCGATGAAGGTGTCACCCCGTTTAACCCCGGTGGCGATAATTGCTTTATGAATTAACGGTAATAACTTGCGTTTGTTGCCGATATACGGAATCAACTGGTGAAACAGATAGCTGTCCGTATGCCGTGCCGCATGTCTTCGGCGGTTGTAATATATTTCACTATCAAGTTCAATCGTCATAATACCACCCTAACCCAAATAAATTGGACAAGTGTTCAGTTTTAAGTTTTAAGTTATGCCTTGTAAAGGCATTTTAATCAGTAACCCCAGGTGCAAGCCTGGGGGGAAATATAATCTTTAGTTGCGCCTTGTAAAGGTGCGTTTATAAAGCCGCCTTTACAAGGCTCATATTTGTTATCTATTACTTCCCCAGGCTTGCGCCTGGGGTTACTCATTATATCGCCACTCCGTGGCTATTTAACTAACGACAATATTACGGTATAGTTGTGACACTTCAAAAATTCAGGATTTTTACAAAGGTCACTGAGCTTGTCGAAGTGACCATAACCGAAAACCGAACACTGAAAACTTATTTATAAAGATTACATTAACCCTTCAACAGCAGTATCTATCTCTTTCAACAATCTGCTGACGAAGTCGGTTTCTTTTATTCTGATTATTGTTTCGCCATTTTTTATCAGCAAACCGCTATGCATACCGCCGGCAATGCCTATATCGGCGTCGCGCGCTTCACCAGGGCCGTTAACCTCGCAGCCCATCACTGCTACGTGAAGAGATTTGCCGGCGGCGCGAAGTTTTCTGCTGATGGATTCAGTTTTCTGGGTTAATTCCAGTGTAATTGCTTCAAGATTAATATCGCAACGGGCGCAGGTGGGGCAACTGGTGATGATGATGCCGCCGGGACGCATATTCAGCGATTGCAATATCGACCATCCCGCTTCAACCTCGGCAACGGGTGCGCCGGTTAGGGAAACCCGCAAGGTGTCGCCGATGCCTTCAGCCAATAATTGGCCAATGCCAACCGCTGATCGAATCAATCCGGTGGGGGCAAGGCCCGCCTCGGTAATACCAATATGTAGCGGGTAGTCGCGAATAATCGCCATTTTTCGGTATGCCAGCACAGTGGTAACGATGTCTGACGCCTTCAGCGAAACAACGATATCTTGAAAACCCAGTTCTTCTAAAATGGTGATATGACTGATGGCACATTCCACTAATGCGTCGGCATTGCCATCCGGGGTGAATGGGTATTTATCGCGCAATTCATGGGGAATAGAGCCGTTATTGACGCCGATTCTGATGGGGATTTTCGCAGCGCTGGCAGATGTGACTATCTTTTTTATAAATTCCGGTTTTTTAATATTGCCCGGGTTCAGTCGCAGTTTATCCACCCCGGCGTCAATGGCTATCAGCGCGAGTTCGTGGTCAAAATGGATATCAGCAACAATCGGGATTCCGGCGCGTTTCTTTATTTCGGCTAACGCCAGCGCGGCTTTTTTATCTGGTACACCAAGGCGAATAATGTCGCATCCCGCCGCCTGGACGTCATCAATTTGCGCTATCACCGCGTCAACGTCATGTGTCGGCACTTTTGTCATTGATTGTACGGTGATAGTAGCATCACCACCAATCAGCAGTTTTCCCACCCGTACCTGACGGGTGTGCCGACGCGGCAAAGGGTATGTCGCGGTGTTCACGGCATTTTACCTGTAGACAATTGAAATATATCTTTAAAAGTAATTGCCGCCATAATGGCTATCAATATAAAGAATCCGACAATATGCACCATGGCTTCTTTATGTTTATCCACCGGTTTGCGGTAAATAGATTTGAATATCTCTATAACTATTCGACCGCCATCAACAACGGGAATCGGCAACAGGTTAAACATGCCTATCAGTGTTGAGAAAAGAGCCATTTTATAAAGATACTCTGCAAGACCTTCTTTGCTGCCGATATCTTTGGATGCCTTGTACGACTCTGACATTACCATCACTGGTCCACCAATTTCTTTAAATTTCGCGCGACCACTGAAGATGTAGACGATATTGTAATACCCTAATTGTAAAGTTCCCCAGGTATTTTGAAAACCAGATATTATAGCTTCGCCAACCGGAATCATTTGGTGCGCGCTATTCATTTCGATACCAATTAATCGAATTTTTATTATTTTCTTACTATCTTCAAATGACGGGAAAGATTTTTCTTCGGGGATAATAGTAAACTCTTTTTTTGCACCATCGCGCAAAATCGCCAATTTAACGGATCCGCTGCCTTCTTTAATTAACTTCGACACTACCTGGGTATCAGATGCGACTTTTCCATCTACACTCTCGATAATATCGCCTTCCTGCAATCCTGATTTTATTGCAGGCATTTCTGGTGCCATTTTTTTAACTATAACCGGGGTCGCCGGAACCGGTTTGCCAATGAAGCAGCCAATCATAATATATACAACCAGTGCCAGCACAACATTCATCAATACCCCGGCGACCAGTACGAATACCCGTGCGGCAAGGCACTTTTTATCAAAACCATCAGGACGGTCGGCACCTTCTTCGTCATCCAGTGATACCCCGGCGATGCGGACGTAACCACCCAGGGGGATAATGCGAATAGCATAAAGAACATTATTTTTCTTCCACTGCACTATCGCGGGGCCAAAACCGATGGAGAATTCAAATACACCCATCCCAGTTAGCCGGGCAGCCATAAAATGCCCGCCTTCATGAACCATTACGATTAAACCGAATAATATAATTGTAGCCAAAACGGCAATAATTTCCATAGAACACCTCTTTATAAATCAATTATAACTGGAAATATGAATAATGGATAGTGGGAAGGGTGGAAGAGAGAAGAGAGAAGGGAGAAGAGAGAAGAAGTTAAATTGTAAATGGCAAATGGCAAATTTATATTTCGAACGTTTGGACGACTTTAAACGATTTCTGAAAAACCATATAAAACAAAAATAGCCCTATAAAAAAATGTCACCGTGTGGAAAGGGACACTTCGATAAACTCAGTATGAACGCTAGTCCGGCGGATTTTCCACAATCTAACATAATCATAACTCATCAAAAATAATCAATTAAATCCCCGAAAATCCTCTCAATCCGTGGTTCAGACTTTAAATCAGCCGGGCTCCTGCCCAGTTCCAAACGGTGACTGAAATTTGACATGAATCTAAATAATCAAAACCATAATTATCAATTCTCAATTATTTCTCCACCGCAACCTCATACAACATCCTTGCCTTACCATTGTCATTGATATCCAGCGGTATTACCACTTGTCTGCCTTCCACGGTGATTTTTATTTCTTCGGTTCTTTTGCCGGCGGTGGTTACTCCCCATACTTTTGTATTGGCGGGGTCTTTTACTTTTATCTTCACGGTGGCGGTACCGGTGCGTACCAGGTAGGGCAGGCTGCCCCATGCCAACAGGGTGCGGCGGGCTTTTTCGGCGTATTTGGTGTTGGTATCCTGCAGGTCGGTGAGGTGGGTTATCAGCATACGGTTGCTGTCCTTTATCGGACGGTTGTCCATGCTGGTTACCGTTACCGTCGCGCCGGTTTCAATGACTGATATTTCCATGTCGGTGCCGGTTATTTTGCTGCCGGCCGGGGCATAGCCGCCAAAGGTGTTGGGGGTGTTAAGGGTGAATACGTCGGCGCGGGAATCGACGGTGAACTCGCCGGATTCGCTTTGGAAGATATTTTTATTCAGGTCGGTTTTGTTATCCGCCGTCAGCCATCCGGCCTTTTTCATCTCTGCCAATATTTTTTCGCCGGCATCCGGTTTGTACGGGTTTATTTTTGTCTTGTCAGTCTCACTCAGGTTCAGTGCCAAGTCAACTTTCACTGGCAGTTTTGTTTTATCAGTTGTCACTATTGTGCCAACCCGGGTGATCAGTGCCAACCCGTTCCATGCTGGGCTCATATCACGAGCGGTTTTGGCGTCTTTGTTCAATTCATCCGGGGTCATAACGATGGCTAATAAATGTTTTGCCGGTTTCAGGTCGCCGCGACGGAAAATTACCGACGCCACCCGATCTGCCGCCTGGTTCAGCGGGTCGCTTGCCATGTCGAAATAGGCTAACGGCAATTGGTTGACGATATTGTTACGGTTATGGCTGTAGGCGAAACGCCAGAGTGCCGACCAGTCCTGGGTAGCCGCCATCGCGCTGGTCAGCATGCCGCCAACACCACGGTATCGGCCGGGAGCGGCATAGTTGTATTCGCTGATGGTGAAAGGTTTGTCGGATAATCGGCGAAAACTGCAATGTCTGCCACTGGGTGCGCCTGCCGCCACCGGGCTGGAATTGCTGCAGCGTGATGGCAATTGCCACGATTTTTCGATGAACTCAGGATGGTCGACGTAAAAATGGTCGTCAACATAATCATAATCCCGCCGTACATCCTGCATCTGAGCCGGGTTGGTCCAGCTATTGATATTGGTAACCATCGCTTTACAACCGACCGCCTTCATGAAATCGCGCATTTTAACGGTGAATGCCTTTTCCATATCAGCACAGAACCGGCTGGAAAGTATTCCTTTGGGTGTGTCGTCAAAACGGGTAACCAGTGGAATATTTCCTTTCGCCGCGTCCTGGTCATCCGGCAAGGTTCCCATCGCCGTCACCAAATCGGCGCGGGTGGGGTAATTTTTTAGCAGCCACTTGTTCCATGCCGTCTGCCAGTCTTTATTTATGTTATCGCTGCATCGTCCCAGAAAGTTCCCGGCGTTTCCTTCATTTATCAGGCTAATCCACGCCAGGGTGTGGTCTTCCGCCAATCGCATTTCGGTATACGGGTTTTTGTGATTCAGTAATTCCAAGGCAAATTTACAATAGTTATTGTATGCCTTGTCATTCACCAGAATCGCCATTTTAAAATTATCCATTCCAACATCGCCGGTTGCGCCTTCCCAGATATCTTTTGCCGCTACCGGACGGGAAACAAATAAGTCGGTAGTAACATAAATCCCGCGTTTTTTGAAGGCGGAGATGAGATAATCCAACTTATCCAGGCTGTCCTGGCGCAAGGTGTAGCTATTTGCGGCGGCGCGGTCAATCAACTCGCTCTCGTAGTGGTGAATTCTTACGGTATTGTAGCCAGAACGTACCATACGCTCCGCCAGCAAATCTGACTGATCATGGGGTAGATATTGCGCGGTGAAACAAAGATTGCACCCATAAAACCGCTGTGGTGCTTTTGGAATTTTTTCAAAGACGAAATGTCCGCCTTCG
The DNA here is from genome assembly GCA_044344305.1 of Armatimonadota bacterium. Taxonomy (GTDB): domain Bacteria; phylum Armatimonadota; class Hebobacteria; order CAIYQO01; family CAIYQO01; genus JBAXQQ01. The sequence continues at coordinate 1,336 of JBIJDE010000240.1, read as the reverse complement.
CCAGCTATCACCCGGCCATATTTACCCGCCGGGTAGTGCCAGTTCAGGATTGGCGACAAGTCTACGATAGAACCCGGTTCAACGTTCTTTTCATATTCCAACGGCAGCCAATCTTTGCCGGCAGTTATTGTCACCCCTTCGTCCATTGAGTATGTCAGCCCGTCATCATTTGACATGGTGAAATCGATAATCTGGCTGTGTCCGGCATACCATTTCTCTGCTGTTTGAAATTGCGGGCCAATCCGCAGCGTAAATGAACTTACCCATTTACGGTCATCCTGCACCAGAACAGCAGTGCTGGAATCAAACTTGAAGTTTATCCGCTGTTTGCTGGGGAATATTACCGCTAGCGACTTTGTGCTACCACCAGTTAATGCGACATCACCGAGTGTGTCAGGAAAAACTTTTTCTTTACGGTCGTAAATATATGACCCGCCTGCCAGGTAAGCCACCGGCATATTTAATGCAACATGAAGGCTGTTTAACATCATTTCTTCACGCGGGGTTAATTTATATTGCACCCGCACCCCTTTATTTGCCGGGGTTATGGTTATCTCAACATCAACCATTTTACCAGTGGGGGATTTTATAACGCTGCTGAACACCCCGTCAGCAACCTTCTTGCCGGTGGTCGCCGTTGCACTCTGCCAGGTATTCTCAAATAACCCGGGATCAATTGATCCGATAGAGCGTCCGTCAACAGATATCTGGACAGACCCACCGGTTGAAACCAGCACATCAACAACCGCATTAGCTGTCATAACACTCACCGCCATAAATAAACAAATTAAAATAGTCTTCATACAATTTCCTCAAATTTAAAAAATGTCACATCGACAAAGTAAGGTATTATGGGTTAGCAACCAAAAGGGAGGGAAGTTGCATAGTATTCTACATATCTCCTCGACCATTTTTTGATTTTTACAAAGTATTAACGAATCTCAAATTGTCTTTTCTGTGATAAATTATAACATTTTATACCCTAACAACATATTACCATGGTTCATGATGACTTATTATGCGACTGAATACTATTTTGCATTTTCTTTGCAAAATCCGAGTGTAATATTTAAGTTTAGCAATAGATTTCCTTTATTTTCCCAATACAAATACATCATACGCATTAGCATAATCATATACTTTTTGCATACCTTTCCATATACTTTTTATTCCAGGGAATTCACATCCTTTACGAGGCATAAACCCACCTAAATTACCTACATACAATATCATGGTTTTTAATGAAATAGGTTCGGATGGCAATGGTTTTTTCTTATTCATAATTCGGTAAGTTGCTTTCCACTCACTATCAGAGAAGACAACTGTACATGGCAAA
>JBIJDE010000543.1:0-3400 GCA_044344305.1 Armatimonadota bacterium | reverse complement strand
CCCGATAAGTTTTTACCCAAACAAGAGTTTCTTAAAGTTCATAGAGAAAATATCTTTATTTGATAAATATTACCCAAATTAATTGAATAAGTGTAAGGTATTCGGTTGTCAGTTCTGCCTTGTAAAGGCATTTTAATCAGTAACTACAGGCGCAAGCCATCACCCTTATACAGTTGCATTTTACAATGGTTTATACAATTATTTTTTAATAAAACAGTGTGAATTGAATATATTATTTATCAATTATTGACCATCCAACCCCTTTAGGGGTGGCATATTAATAGCAATCAATCAACAACATAGAGCCAGAACCCCTTTAGGGGTGACATGTAAAAAATGTTTTATTGTAGAACCGGAACTGAAATATAGAAACGTTAATATGTCACCCCTGAAAGGGGTTAATAATTAATTATAATCATTCTCGACTATTAATATGTCACCCCTAAAGGGGTTGGATTGTACTTAATAATGGATATTTCTTAAAATTTAAACTCGTATTCTATAAATGCGTTATAAGGGTTTGGCGCAAGCCAGAAGGTGATAAAGTCTTTTATCTGTTACTTCACCAGACTACGCCAAGTTTATCATAATTTTATTGCAAACTTACAAACACAAAAAACTCCCCCCGAAATAACAAGGGGAGTTTTTTATTTATCTATCGCTTAATTTATTTCAAGTGGCTGTAAATTGGGAATTTTTCGGTTAATTCTGCTACTTTTAATTTTACATCTTCGCGGAGTTCCGCGTTGCCCGGGTTGGCCAGTACGTCGCAAATCATGTTGGCGGTTGCCACCATTTCTGCTTCGCCCATTCCGCGGGAGGTTAGGCATGGGCTGCCGGGGCGGATGCCGGACCATTTTGCCGGGGACGCCGGGTCGTACGGGATGCTGTTGGAGTTGATTACTATATTCGCCTCGCGCAGCAGGTTGGCGGCCATCAGGCCGGTCAGGTTGTTTTTGCGCAGGTCAACCAGCATCAGGTGGTTGTCGGTGCCGTCGGATACCAGGCGGAAACCGCGTTTTTTGAATGTTGCTGCCAATGCCTGGGCGTTGGCAAGTACGTTTTTCTGGTACTCAACGAACTCGGGCTGGGCTGCCTCGTGGAACATCACTGCCTTGGCGGCAATCACGTGCATCAGCGGGCCGGCCTGGATGCCCGGGAATACGGCGCGGTCTATTGTCTTGGCTAATTCCTGTTTGCACAGAATGAATGCCGCCCGGGGGCCGCGCAGGGTTTTATGAGTAGTTGAAGATACGATGTCAGCATAGGGTACCGGGTTTGGATGCACACCAGCGGCAACCAGACCGGCGATATGCGCCATGTCGGCCAGCAGATATGCGCCAACGCGGTCGGCAATATCGCGGAATCGCGCAAAATCAAGGGTGCGGGGATATGCGCTGGCGCCGACGACAATCATTTTCGGATTGTGTTCAATCGCCATTTTCTCAACTTGATCGTAATCAATCAATTCGGTTTCACGGTCAACGCCATAACCGACGAAATGGTAATATCGACCGCTGAAATTAACGCGATTGCCGTGGGACAGGTGACCGCCCTGGTCCAACCCCATCGCCAACACGGTATCGCCCGGCTCCAGCAAACCATAATAAATGGCCATGTTCGCCTGGGTACCGCTTACCGGCTGTACATTCGCGTGGTCTGCGCCGAAAAGCTTTTTAGCGCGCTCGATAGCCAATGCTTCAACCTCGTCAACGTGCTCGCAACCGTGGTAATAACGCGCGCCCGGGTAACCCTCGGCGTATTTGTTTGTCATTACAGAACCGGTGGCATCCATCACCGCACGACTCGCGTAATTCTCAGACGGTATCATCACCAGGGTATCTTGCTGGCGGGTAACTTCTCGCTCAACAATGTCGGCAACTTCGGGGTCAACTTCAGATAAAAGGCGCTCCATAAAAACCTTCCCTTACAGACGAGATTTCAGCGTATCAGCGTTACGCTTGCATACTATTTTACCAATTTTTAGCCAGTTATATCAACCCGATAAAATAATTATTACACAGAGATTCACAGAGGAGACACAGAGATATGCGGAGAGAGAGGGAGTTTAATTAAAAATTAAAAATGTAAAATTAAAAATTGATGTATCCGAAAGTATCCCAAACAAGATACCCAAACAAGATACTCACAATATATTGGATTTTTCAATTATCTTTGAGAACTTTATTTTTACTTCATTCGAGAGGTGGCAAGAGCGTCCCGCTCGGAAAAAGAAAGTACCGGAAATAAATTTCAGTGTTTTACACCTTCTTGCACAGCTAACGTCACCGGGACGGTGACGCCACGTTTTATGCTAAATCATAACTTTAATTTAAAACAATAAAAAATTAGGTTTTGTAACTGTCTGTAAAAATGTAAAATTAAGAATTGATTTTGAAACTCCTGTTTACACTCGAAGTGATATGAAAAATTCTCTGTGAATCTCTGTGTCTCCTCAGTGTATCTCTGTATAACAAAAAATGATATAATTCACGAAGTGATATAAAAAATCTCCGTGAATCTCTGTGTCTCCTCAGTGTATCTCTGTGTAACAAAAAAATATAAGGCACCACTATGAATATTCGCTTTGCTACTGAAAAAGATTTGCCGGCTATTCTGGCTATTTATAATCATGCTATTTTAACAACTACGGCATCGTATGATTACGAGCCGCAGAGTCTGGATACGCGAAAGGTGTGGTTGAAGGATAAAAAGGCGCATGGTATGCCGGTGTTTGTAATAGAAGATGACGATGGCGTCGCTGGTTTCGCCACCTACGGTCAATTTCGCGAGAAGATTGGCTACCAGTTTACTGTTGAACATTCAATCTACATTGCAGAGGGCAAACGCGGTATGGGTTATGGCAAATTATTGATGACCACCCTGATTAATACCGCAATAAACCAAGATATGCATGTGATGATTGCCGGTATTGACGCATCAAATGAAGGCAGCATAAATTTTCACAAAAAGTTCGGTTTCGAAGAAGTAGCCCATTTCAAAGAAGTAGGCTACAAGTTCAACCGCTGGCTGGACGTAATTTTCATGCAAAAGATGCTTTGATTTTATTACTGGTAGTTATATAGGTCGGATCAGTCATATTAGTCCGATTTTTTGTATTTTAATTGTGAAATGTTAAATTTCCATCTTTTTTTCTATCATTTCAAATTAACTGTTGACTTTACTTGAATTAATTCCTATAATGTTTCGGCACAGCGGGGCGTGGCGCAGCTTGGTAGCGCGACTGGTTTGGGACCAGTAGGTCGCCGGTTCAAATCCGGCCAGCCCGACCAGTTTGGTGCGGCGGCAGGCCTCAACTCACGCCTAGAAGGCCGCCCGCAGTTCATCGCGCAGTTCTTTCTTGAGATCCGACCAGGGAAGCGACAAGTCGAGGGTCGTC
>JBIJDE010000423.1:0-4679 GCA_044344305.1 Armatimonadota bacterium | reverse complement strand
CCTGATTTTTTTGTTTTATTATCATACATGACATCATAAATGGGTTCTTTAATAAAATTATGAAGAAAAATCTGTTCCTTTAATGTCTTAGGCATAGCTTTAAGTCTGGCACCAACAATATATGATATATTCTCCGTTTCCAGGAAACTTATATTTTTATCTGACAACATTCCAGCATCAGCAACCACGACCAAATCATTCAAATTATATTTTATTGTCAGTGCTTTTATCGCTACAGGAAAAGTATGACCTTCAAAAGTATTGCCTTCATAAAACTCAAAATCGATAGGATAACCATCTTTATCAACAAAAAGACCAACCACTATCTGTGGAAGTTCATTTTTATGGTCTTTCGAATACCCTCTCTTTCTCAAATCATCTTCCTCATCAGCTTCAAAATATAGCGTAGTAACATCATAAAATATTATGGCAATGCCATTGTTCTTTTTTGAAACAAAGTCAAAAGCGATTCTGGTTAATTCCTCTTTTTTAAGAGTATCTAAAAAGCGATAAATCTTGTCTTCTGAAATAGAAACTCCAAGATATTGATCAAGATAACATGATGTAGCCAGTTTGCTCTTAGGATAAACTATACGGGCAATAGACAAGTCTCTGAGTGTATTTAACGGGAAACCTATCCGGTCGTAGATGTGACCAAAAATCTGGTGAAAACCTGTAATTCGCCAACTTGATAATTTTGCTTTTATAGATGGCATTATCTCGGGAAAAAGAGTAGGTTGTATTATGGTTTTTTCAATTTCAAGATCTTTTAAAGCTTTTTGTCTAAGAACTTCAATCTGCTCAGGAGTTGAAGCGCTGCCAACATGTTTGATTAAAACAAACTTTCTATTTACTTTTTTACCAATTTGAAAAAAAGTAGTATTACCATTCTTACCTTTTCTGACATACATAGTATAAGAATGGTACTATTTTAGTGACCCAAAATCAATCAAAAAATGAATATTTTGAGAGTAATATATTAAAAAAAACGCTGAAATTTATAAATTATGCGGAACTCAGGAAACAGTGTCAAACCGTCCCAATGCCGTGCCAAGCTTTTAAGCACCTTGCGTGCATCTTTAATAAGACTGGTGTTCTGCATTTCCTTCTCTCGGAACTGTTCCATGAGCATTATGTGTTCTCGCAACTTCGTATCTGCCTGACTAAATGCTTCAGTACCCGGTTCATAAAGGAGTCGCCGCTTATTTAAATAGTAAAGTCTGCCGATTCGTATAACCCAAATTTGCGCCCACTTTTGTAGTATTTCCGGATATCCTTTAATTAAATCTTTAAAATCACGTCGGACATGTGCCCAACAGTATGCGGTCCATAAACCGGGAAGTCCTTGATAACTTTTCCATCTGTCGCAACTGATAGTGCCTCTGGCTCGTTTTGCATCTGCTGATTCATCATCCAATCCAAATACTCGCCGGGGAACAGAGCGTGAACGAGAAGGATCAAGTATAAAAACTACAGCATCAACAGAGGCAAAAACCCAGAGCCACCAGCGGTGTTTATTCTCATCACCATACTGCATCCATCGAGTTTCATCAGCGTGCCAATGCTTGGCATCGCGTAAATGGAGCAATATTTCATCAAACAGAAACCTTAGTAATTCACCGACTTTAGTCATCACTTCGGCTATCGTTCCAGGAGCGAGTCTTACTCCGCAATGTAACTGCAGTTCGTCAAGTTGACGGTTGGTAGGTTGTCCGTGAAGAAATTTCTTTACCAATAGATTTGTGATGGCATCTACCGTCAACAATCCTTTGTTAATCAATTTTGGTGGTAGTGGAGTGGTTATGAACTTAGACCCAGGGCAACAACATGTACGACGGTATTTTTTTCTCAGGTTGATAATACGCTGAATCAAAACAATCCATTCCAATTCGGTAGAGTCTTCCGTACCGCATTCCTCGTACAATTTTCCACAGATTGGACACCGTCGTTCACTTTCCGGCAGTTCATGAATAACTTCGCGAGGTGGCAGTTCCTCATACTTTCGTCGTCCATGTCCAGGAGCGCCAACTAGCTGACCACGTTTACTTTTAGTGTTTGGAGTAAAAGGCAATGTAATCGCGGTCACTTCTTCATCAGATGAAGTAGATGGTATATTCTTCTTAGTGTCCTTTTCAGATTTTGTGCCAAAAAGCATCGATTGAAATCTTAGGATGAGAGCTTTTTGAGATTCGCTTAACTCTTCCAGCTCAGAAATAGTTTCTTTCTGAGTTGCAACAGTTGATTCTAAAGAAGATATCATGTTGTTTTGAATGACAACAGTAGTTTCTAATTCGTAAAGACGCTCTAATATTTTTTTGACACTATGTTGCTTTAATGTATCTGCTACAGTCAAATTCATAGTATTAGAATTTTTTGTATTAGCCTGAAATCCTCTTTATTTTGTAAAATAAAAATATTTCAAAAAAAGTTGAAAAGTGCTTGACACGCGGGGGGGGGGGGTAGTATTCTTATTATTGTAATTTTATCGTAAATATACGGGGTTTACCGAATACTTACAAACAAAATAATCCAACTAATAATAAAAATCACTCATCGCTCAAAAAAAGCCGATGATGAAACTTCTGCATGTCAGGAAAATTGCGTGGATTCTCTTTCAAATAAAAGCAAGTCAAAAATCACTTTGCTGCAAAAACGTTTGTTGTGGTGTTTTGTAGGGATTATTTTATTGATTGGCGGATACTTCTGGTGGCGTATGCCGGCGCGGATGCGGGTGGTGGCGGTTATACCTGGTGGTGTTAATTATGAAATTGCAAAATGGACTCCCCTTGGTTTATGTCGATTGAGTTACTCGCATAAATCCGATGTACCTTCGATAATTACTCAATATGGGTGGGATGGAAAACTACTTTGGTCAGCAGATGGACCATTAATGAGAATATGGAATGAGTATAATTTTGCTTGTTCTCCAGATGGTCATGTTGTGGCTGTTAGTAAAATTGATAATGATAGAATTCATATGATGAGTTGGCGTGATGGTAATTTGTTGGGTCAAGTATTCTTGTCAACAGAACCTGATTTCATCTTGATAAACAATAACATTAATTTAATTGCTACAAATTCCGGTCGCATATGGATATATAATGAACATTTGAAATACTTTAGTATTATAGCTATTGATGGAAATCATATTGCAAAAGGCAATATTAAGATAACAAAGGTTAATAAAGAAACCACGTTAATGAAATTTTCTCCAGATGATAATCTAATGGTAGCAAAATTATTAAAACCAGTTTTACAAGATATGACATTAAAAGTTCAAGGTAAACAAGTGTTAGTTGATAAAACTATTTCTAAACAATATCCTGTATATTTTACTGTATCTGACGGTAGAATTGAATTAGATAAAGAAGGATTTTTACGTTGTTCATCAGGAGAAAAAGTTGATTCATCTGTTTGGTTACAAAGAACATTACCAGGAAGTAATGATTCAGTTATTGTTTTAGAACCGAGAGGAGGATATAATGTCAGAAATTCAAGTTGTCGTTTATTGAATATTGTTAATGGAAAATTATGGAACATTCATTCATCTAAAGATAAAGTGATAGCACTTTGTGGAACACCAGATGGAAAATTTGCTTTAACTTTTGATAGAAATGATTATCATTTCTATCCACATTTTATTTATCAATTACCAATTCTGTATAATTTTTTACGTCATCATGAAAATAAACTTCAATTATCTCTTTATAATGATAATGGTAATCAAGTTGCTGTCTTGCCACTTAATGATTCCATTGCTAAAAATGGTTTGGATTATACTTATGGCACTTGTGATATATCAGGTAACGAATTTTTTATAACAGCAGAATTTGCTATATCACCGGATGGTTCTAATATTGGTTTTGAGTGTGATGCGCAGCAAGGAAATAAATTATATGTTATTATCGGGAGATAAATTAATGTATAATATAGAAGGATTAACCATACGCAATGAGTAAGATAAACAAACTAACCCAATTAATAATTAAAATTACTCATCGCACAGAACAAACCGATGATGAAACTTCTGCATGTCAGGAAAATATTAATGAATCTTCATCAAAGAACATCAAGCCAAAAATATCATTGCTGCAAAAGCGTTTGTTATGGTGTTTTGTAGTGATTATTTTATTGATTGGCGTATGCCGGCGCGGATGCGGGTGGTGGCGGTTATACCACGCGAAATTAATGATAGAGTCTGGTATACACCAATTGGGTTATATTGTTTATCTCAACCATCACTTTCACACAGCTATCCAATTCTTACTTTATATGGCTGGGATGGGAAAGAATGTTGGTCTAAACAATTGCGAGAGAATAATAATGATCCAAAGGTGAGCAAATGGAATTTAGCATGTTCACCTGATGGGCATTATGTTGCTGTTATTGTAATAGAAAAAAATAAGATACATATTTTAAGTTGGTGTGATGGAAAAAGTGTATCTGATTCTTATCTTGATTATGAAAATAAGATTAAATTGAATACACAGAGTATATATTTAGAAATAACAACATCAGGCAAAATATGGGTGTATTATAATAATTCAAAAGATTTCACATTGAAAATCATCGATGGGATTAAGATTGCATCATGTAAACTTCCTTTTGATAATTATAAAAGATATTTTTCTCCTGAAAATGATACGATTGTAAATTTAACTAAAAATGGAATCTATGTA
>JBIJDE010000421.1:0-4696 GCA_044344305.1 Armatimonadota bacterium | reverse complement strand
TGCATCATTTATTAATGATGTAGCTGATTTCCAACCAGATTCCCAGGTTTTTAATCCCGCCCATGCTAAAGTAACTTCTAATCGTGCCACATCTTCTACTACAATATTATAACGTGGACTTTTCTTTGATTCATCAGCAAATAGCCATAAATCGTCTTTAATACGTAAATTGCTATTTGCAGCTTCTATTGTTTTTAATGGTAATTTATTATCATCAACAATTTTTATAATATTATGAGATTGTTGCCATCCTATATCAGCTAAAGAGTTTGAACCGTGATCAAACTCATAACGTGCACAGTCCAACCAGGCATGAGATGCCGATAAGGCATATATTGCATCAATTGAAGTGACCTTTTGACGACGTTCAGCAATCTTTTTTGCCCAATCGTTAATATCCCTATTGGAAAAAGATCCGGCAAAAACTGATACTGCAATCGATAAAAAGCAGAAAACCGTGGAAAATCTTGCTACAAACATTGCTACACCTCGTTTCCGTTCTGTTTTTTATTAAATTATAGAACTTAATTTAAGTTTTGAATATACTTTTTATAACTATTTTAATCCACAATGGCTAACAATATAATAAAGTGAATATCCAATTAAAGCTGCTGCAGGTACAGTGATGATCCATGCTGTTATAATATTAGCAGCAACATGCCAGCGTACAGATGATAATCTTTTAGCTGAACCAATACCGAGAATAGATGATGATATTACCTGAGTGGTACTTATCGGTACATGCATCTGAGTAACGGCTAAAATAGTAGCAGCTGCTACAGATTCTGCAGCAAAACCTTGGACGGGAGTTAATTTTATTATTTTATCTCCAAGTGTTTTAATTACTCGCATTCCACCAAACCCAGTTCCTAATGCCATAACGACTGCGCAGGCAATTTTGACTTCAACAGGAATTCCATTTTGATCTAAATGAAATATTGTTGTCCCCTTCTCTAAGAAACCGCCAGAGAATAAAGCTAATGTAATAATACCCATAGCTTTTTGCGCGTCATTTGAACCATGTGATAAAGCAAATGAAGCAGAAGAAAACAATTGTAAAACTTTAAAACTTTTATTAACTTTTGTGGGAGATGAGTTGTGAAATAACCACATAATAAGCACCATAAATATCCATCCTAAAATAAATGACGCTAACGGTGCAATTACCATGAATAATAAAATTGTACTGATGTATTTAATATTTAAAGGAATTAATCCTAAGAAGAATACACCAGCAAGTGATCCGAATAAAGAATGAGTAGTGCTAACAGGCAACCCCATTCTTGCTGTAATATAACTCCAACAACTTGCACCTAATAACCCGCAAAGTATCATAGCCGGTGTTAAAGGATGATCGGGACTAATATGTTTCATGTCAGCAAATTTTTCTGCGACATTTTTTGCTACACCTGAAAACATTAAGGCGCCAACTAAATTTAATACCGCTGCCATAGCTAAAGCTGCCGCCGGTGTTAATACACGAGTAGAGATTACTGTTGCAATAGCATTACCTGCGTCATGCATACCATTGACATAATCAAATACTAAAGCAGCAATTATAACAGCTACAACTAAAACAGTTTTTAATGGCACCCCTAAATTAACGGCTGTCCATCCTGCTAAAACTAAGACAGTAAGGATAACCAGAATTATTAATCCAAGGTGTAATTCCCGGTAAGGATTATCATGATATAAAGGTACTTCTACATTCACATCTTTACCAGAACTATTTTCATAATTATTTGTCATTACAACTCCGCTTAAGAATGTTTAACTACAATGCTTTCAATGATGTCTGCTAAATCTTCACACTCATCCATCGCTTGTTCAATTTGCTCATAGATTTCTTTCCATCTAATTAATTCCATGAGATCACCTGTAGCAAATAAGGCTCCTAATGCTTCGCGATAAACTTTATCACCAGCATTTTCGAGTCGATTAATTTCTATGCATTTTTCAACAATAGCTCTTTTATTTTTAAAGCTTTTCAACAATGTAACAACATCATTAACTTCAGTAACCGAGGCATAAAGGATTTTAGCTAATTCTTTACTTGCAGGTGTTGCTTCTTTTACACGATAAAGAACTATTCTTTCGGCAGCAGCTTGAATCATATCAATTATATCATCCTGACGTGATGATAACGCGCGAATATCTTCAGCATCTAACGGTGTAATGAAGGCACGGTTAAGCTTATCCATTACTTTATGAATAATCTGATCACCATGATGTTCTAATTCAGCAATTTCAGCTCGATATTGTTCGGCATTATCAATATCATCGAGCATCTGCTGAAGTGTAGCACATGCTTTTACTGCAACGATGGCAGCCTCTTCAAAAAAGAGGAAAAATGATTCATCTTTTGGTATTAAACTAAATCCACTCACAGCTTCAATCTCCCTTAAGGGTCATTTCGAGAACTTTTCTCGCGGCATCTTGATGGGCTTCTTTTTTACTCTTCCCCATTCCATGTGCCAATTCATTTCCGGCAAAAAAAACGGCCACTTCAAAAAAGCGGTCGTGTTCCGGGCCTGTTAAATTTGTTGTCTTATAGACAGGTGCATCTGAACCATTCTGCTGATACAATTCTTGTAACCTTGTTTTATAATCAAGCAAGGTATCCAATGATGTCTCATCAATTTTCTTTTTAAAATTTTTAAGTATAAAATCACGACAGTAAATGTATCCAGAATCAAGATATATTGCGGCGATAATAGCTTCTACAACATCAGATTGCATTTTTTTATATAATCTTCCAGTGCTTTTTCTTTCGCCTTCTGATAATAACATAAATTCAGAAATATTCCAATTAATAGCACGTTCTAATAATGAATTTGAATTCACTACTTCTGCACGTAATTTAGTCATTTTACCTTCATCGTATCCAGCGAAATGGTGGTAAATATACTCACTTACCACCATCTGTAATAACGAATCACCTAAAAACTCTAATCTTTCATAAGACTCTGAATCATTTGCTGTTGAAAAAGATTTATGTGTCAGAGCCTTAATAAGAAGACTCTGATCTTTAAATTCAATTTCTAATATTTTACATAAATCTGATATATCACGCATCATTTACTTTTAATTTTTAATGACAATCCTAAATCACGTAATTGAATAGCATCGACAGGTGTAGGACAATCCATCATTAAATCAGTACCCGAAGCTGTTTTAGGAAATGCTATAACATCGCGAATTGATTTTTCACCTAACATCATCATAATAATACGATCCAGACCCATTCCAATACCTCCATGTGGAGGAGCACCATATTCGAATGCGTCAATCAAAAATCCGAATCTTTCCTTTACCTCTTCTATAGGAAGGTTAATTGTTTTCAAAACTTTTTCTTGAATGTCAGGTCGATGTATACGAATGCTTCCACTACCTAATTCCATACCATTCAATACCAGATCATACAAGTTTCCGCGTACATCAAGTGGAGCGGATTCAATTTTATCTACATCTTCAGGAACAGGCATTGTAAATGGATGGTGCATTGGTTCAACTTGTTCGGTTTCATCGTTCCATGCAAACATTGGGAAATCTACAATCCATAAAAAATTCCATTTGTTTTCAGGAATCAATTTCAATTTATCACCGAGTTGCAAACGCAGACGTCCAAGAGCTTGCGCAACAACTGCAGGTTTATCTGCAATTAATAATAATAGGTCACCTTCTTCTGCACCCATTTTTTCCATTAATACACTTTGTTCACTGGCAGAGAGGAACTTTGCAATTGGAGATTTAATTCCATCTGCATTAATCTGGAAGTAACCCAAACCCTTCGCGCCAAACCCTTGAACAAAAGTAGTTAATTCGTCTAATTCACGTCTTGAAAAAGAAGCTGCGCCTTTCGCGTTTATCCCTTTAATTTGTCCATCATTTGCTAAAATATTCTTAAAAGCCTGGAATTCAGTTTGAGCAAAAACTTCACTAACATTTACAAACTCCATACCAAATCTTGTATCAGGTTTATCACTGCCGAATCTATTCATTGATTCTTGATAAGTCATTCGCAAAAATGGTGTTTGTACTTCAACACCGATAACTTTCATTAGCCTTATAAATAAACCTTCAACGACATCGAAAATATCATCACGTTCAACGAAAGACATCTCCATGTCAATTTGAGTATGCTCGTATTGTCTGTCTGCTCTTAAATCTTCATCACGTAAACAACGTGCTAATTGAAAATACTTTTCAAAACCAGCAACCATCAAAGTCTGTTTTAATAGTTGAGGACTTTGAGGTAATGCATAAAACTCACCCGGATGAAGACGTGATGGCACTAAAAAGTCACGTGCACCCTCTGGAGTTGATTTTATCAGGAATGGTGTCTCAATTTCTAAAAAACCATTCTCGTCTAAATATTTTCTTGCTTCTTGAGATACACGATGTCTTAGCATAATATTACGTTGCATTCTGCTATTTCTCAAATCAATATATCGGTATTTTAGCCTTAGATTTTCATCAACTTCACGTGCGTTTTCATCGTTCACCATAAATGGTGGGGTTTTCGAAGGATTTAATACTTCAAGAGTATCAGCATGAAGTTCAATTTCTCCAGTTGGTAATTTTGAATTAGTTGTGCCTTCTGGGCGAGGGCTAATAATGCCACTAACTGCAATTACAAATTCAGAGCGAATTGATTCAGCTAATTTATGCATAACTGGTGCATCCAGTGGATTAA
>JBIJDE010000063.1:0-15700 GCA_044344305.1 Armatimonadota bacterium | reverse complement strand
GTACGAATTTTCATGCCATGGATATTGCGGATGTTTCAGATACATGTTCATGGTGTGCTGATAATTATGGCATTGATATGAATCATCCGGGTGCCCAGACTTATTATGACAGTATCATAGAAATGCTGGCCGGATGGGGAATTGATTTTATCAAATATGATGACATTGTACCTTCACCACCAGAAGTTAATGCTGTTGTTAATGCAATTGAAAAATGCAGCAGGGAAATTGTGCTTAGCCTTTCACCCGGAAATGGTCATGATGAAGGTGGGTGGCCCGCGTATTTTCGTGCCAATATGATTCGAACCAGTGGTGATATTTGGGATGACCGCGAAGATTTTCGCTGGGTATTTGAGCGTTGGGAAAAGTTTCTTCCATTAATAGATAAATTGCCGTCTGGATGCTGGTTGGACATGGATATGATTCCGTTTGGTGAGTTGCAGGTTTGGAATCCCTCTAAAGGAGAACAGGTAGGTCATATTTTAATGAATGGCAAAGGTTCTCATCGGATGAGTGGATTAAATGAACAGCAAAGACGAACTTTTATGACTATGCGGGCAATGGCAGCATCACCACTTTTCATGGGTGGAAATCTGCCAGGAACAGATGAGTATTCATTCAAACTGCTAACTGATTGTGATATGCTCGAATGCAACCAGAATGGTGTCACTGGCAAGCTTATTGCCTATACTGACTGGACCAGTACCTGGCTGACAAAGCATTTTACAAAACCGGATTCTGGATGGTTTTGTGTCTTTAACCGTGACGGTGATAATCCCCGTGATATTAAAATTGATGCTGAAATGCTGGGTATTTCTCCATATAGCCGATTGTATGATATCTGGAAAAAAGCTGATTTAGGCAATTTTCAACAACCATTGACAATGACATTGCCGCCAGATGAAGTTTTATTTGTAAGGTATAGTAAAAGATGATAAAAAACGCGCGAATAACCGGCACTTTCATTGATTTCGGTGTTGAGTTTGGTACTCCGGTACCGAGATATCCTGATAAAATGCTGCTGCCTGATTTTTGGAATAATGAACTCGTTGATATGGCAAATGCTGGTATTACTGATGTTATTATTGCTCGAATTATGGAGTTGGGACGAACGCATTATCATTCTGAACTATTTCAAGAATGGGAGTCTGCCGACCATACAGAACGCATTATGAATGCCGCGGCGGAAAATGGTATGCGTGTTTGGCTGGGGGGACACCTTAACCTCGCTTTCTGGGACAGAAATTGGGATTTTACCCGCATGATGCGGCGGGATTTAACGCTGAATATCGCAATATATCGCGAACTTTGGCAGAGATATCAGAAACATCCGGCGCTTGCCGGGTGGTATGTGTCCAATGAACCAGACCGCGATAACCTCGATACACCTGACAGGTATGAATCATTGCGGGATTGTCTGCATGGTATTTATAAAACCATGCGCGAAGAAACGCAGTTGCCGGTATTAGTATCGCCATTTTTTTCAAAGTCGCTACCGCCTGCGGAATTAGCCGCTTGGTGGGATGAGTTTCTTGACCGACCCATGTTTGATATTTTGGCAATGCAGGACGGGGTAGGGTGCTATCCGCGCCGTGACCTGCATCCGGAAGATATTCCGCCTTATTATGCCGCGTTGGCGCAGGTTTATAAAAAACATGGAATTGCTTTTTGGAATAATGTTGAGACATTCGCGTCACCATGGCCTTCCCCGGGTGACATTGACAGGATAAACCGGCAATATGAAGCCGGGAAATCGTATGTTGAGCGAACGATTACCTGGGAATACGGACATTTTTTGGGGAGACAGCAAGTAAGCAAAGAAAGGTATGAATCATTTTGTGAGTGGAATATTTAAGCAGGGCGGGGCAGTAAGTTTTCAAGAAACTCAAAGCGGTCGCAATCGGTAGAAATCGTTCGCATTCGGTAGAAATCGATTTCTCCCGATTGCTACCGATTTCATACGACTTCAACCGAAAAAAGCAAACTTTATTGACAAACACTACAGCAATTTTTAAAATATAGCTAAAACACAAACAGAGGAAAATCTATGGAGTTATTTAAAAAATCAGCAGGATACCGTTTCCTGGATGCTTTTATTTTAGCTAATGTTGTTGAGCTTGCCACAAACCATTTTTGTAATAAATTCTTGAATCTTAAAAATGACCCTGGGGGTCGTACTTTTTCGCAAATGACTCATGCTGCAAGGTCGGGATGCAGGAACTTTGCTGAAGGTTCAGAGCGTCTTATGACATCGTATTCGACGGCAATTGAACTTATGGATGTTGCCAGAGCCAGTCTTTGTGAGTTGCGGGATGATTATAATAAATGGCTGATGATGCAGTGGCAGTCGCCATGGCTAATGGATAGCGAGGACGCAAAACGTATTTATAATATCAGGCTTGATTCGCCAAATTATGGAAATGATGTTAACCATGGTGTCTGCCTGCATATCATGGCGCAATGCCGTAAATTTGAACCAGAAATATTTTCTGATGATAACATCATACGCGCAAATGCAATTTTAATCATTATCAGTCGTACCATAATGATGATGGATAAGTATATAAAAAGTATTGGCAATGAGTTTGTAGAACAAGGTGGATTTCGTGAACGCATGAGTACGGTGCGAACTGAAGCGCGAACCAAACAGGATGGAGTTCCGGAAGAAGGCCCAGTTTGTCCGAATTGCGGCAGTCCAACGCGATTGCGAAAAACACGTGAAGGCAATAAGCGATTTTGGGGATGTACCGGATACCCGTCATGTAAAGGTGTCGTAAATTTTCAAGAGATTCAAAGCGACCGAAATCGGTAGAAATCGTTCGCAATCGATTTCAACCGACTGCAATCGATTTCACCCGACTTCAATCGAAAAAAACACGATAACAATGGAACGTTCCTAAATCTATAGTGTCAAACGTAAAAAGTCATATCTTTTAGCAACCGGGGAGTATACAATGAAAAGTTCACTTGTGGCGGTTTTATTATCGTTGATTGGGATGCTTTGCGTCTCAATTTTTGCTGCGGATGAGGTGAAGATTACTCTTGACCAACCGCAGACTGTCGGTATTTGCGGATACCGTTCTATGTGGGATACCACTGTGCCGATGTCGCAGGATGGCGCGCGGGCAATTGTGGATACCGTGGTTAAAGACCGCGGTGGGGTAGCGGTTTGGATTCCAAAGGATAGAAAAGGTAAACCGGCACCTATTTCATTTGACGCCATGAACCGTTCATTATTGGTACGTTTTCCGGACGCCGCGGATAAAATTGCGGAACAGGTAAATAAGGGATATTCCATAACTAAGGTAGAATTGGTATTACCGTTTTCCGATGAAGAAATATTTCCGGAAGGCAGTACTAACTGGGCGCCGCCTGAAGGTGGATATGTATATCGCGCCAACTGGGGTGTTGACGCCATGTATCGCGCGCAACGGCCTACCTCACACGCGATCGCGTTCGCTCTGCGCAAACCATGGACCGCGGATGTTAATGACGGGCCAACCTATAACGCTTATATTAAAGGCGCCGGATACTGGGGTAAATTTGGGGCACAAGACGATAAAAATGATATTGTGCCAATTCAATTTGGTCCTGCTGCTGTTAATTATCTGGCACCGAATGGCAATATGGATGTAACCGCGATAATTAATGACAAATCATTCGGCAAAACAGTCGCTGACCGGTTGCGCGCAATTGCTGATAATGGTTTTATAGTCAGAAAATGGGAAACTTATGACACTCGGTATTATAGCGGTGCTTATGAATGGGGTACCGGTACAGGATGCCGCGCAATTGTTGTTAATAATCCTAAATTGGTGGTGACATTTGATAAAAAAGCGGACGCTCTGAAAATAGATAAATTACCGGCATCAACTGATATCGCCATGATGGCGGAGGATTTGCATAAAACCGGCAAGAGCGGCAAGGCTACAGCATTCATACCATCAAGAGAAGAATTAGAGAAAGTGGCTGAGAAATATAGCGTGACAAAGCCTGTGTGGATGCCGGAATGGCAGTGGACACGGGTAAAAGAAATGCTGACGGCAGAAGGCGGCGCTGGGATAGCCAGTGAACCGTTCTGGTTCCAATTTGTTGAAGGATACGTAAAAAATAGATTTTCTGGTAAGTATAAAGATTCCAAAGGTGTGGAACATCCTGGTCCTGACCCGGTGAAAATATATGAAACCTGGGTTGACCATACCATTGGCAAGCCATATCGCGGCTGGTTCGGCTTTGAGGCCGCGCCGGCAATGCTGCCGTGGTTTGTATATAAAGACGCCATGCCGGCGGTATCACAGGAATGGAACAAGAATTATTGGACCGCGTGGTTGATGCCGGATAGAGTAACTGCTGATACTGACGAAAAACGTAAAGACCATACAAATATTGACGGCACCCTTATTCACCCCATGGCGGATGATTACCGTGTCAGCAATAAACCGGACGCGGTGAATCCAGACCCGGCAAGCGGAAAATTTGATACATATTACGCGAAAACAGGTGATTGGCGCGGCAATAAGAGTTTTTATCGTTCCGGTTTTAACTACACCATGTCTACCACTAATTTTAATAACACGGCGTCCATGGGCGCGTTGCTGGGCGGAGCGATTATAAACTCTAAGAACGCCATTGAGGACGGACGGCATGGTCAGGCTAATTATCCGCTGAAACTATGGACATGGTTTGATGGCAGTACCCAGGAAGAATTGGACGATTACTATTTTGGCGTTACTATTCGTGCTCAGAAGATGGTAGCGGATTTTGGGCTTGAAACAGTTGATAAAATGCTGGGCAAATCGATGCTGATGAAGTCGATGACCATGCTGGCAGATGATTATCATCCCGGTCTGCGCAGATATGTTACCGGTTCGTCACGTACCGCGGTTTATCACCGTTTAGTATCACAGGACGGGTTATACAGCGTTCTTAATTCGATAAGCAAACAGGGCACCTATACTGATATTGGCGAGAAAGATTTGCCGGAAGGCGAATCAAAGTTTGGTCATGAATTCCTGCCGGCAGATGTAGCGCGGCAGGCAACGCAAAGCCCATACGCGCCGGAATGGTATCAGCATGTTGTAGACGAAAAAGCATTACCTTTTGAAGTCACCGCCGCGTATAAAATGTGGGGATCGTTCATGGATAAACCACTGATGCGCCGGTCTTATTTCGGTAAAAATTACGGTATGTATAGCGTTAATGCCCATACCGGCATTGTTCCGATTATCGCTCAGTGGCGAAGGCAGGATAAACAGGTATCCACATCGCGCGAATTAGGCACCATGTTTGTGAGAATGGGTGTTAACAATACTAACTGGGTCAGCGACGCGCCGGGGTGGATGGCGACATACGGCAATCAGGCTGTTTTGCAAAAAGGAAATAAAATGGTGGTGGTAACCAGTCCGTGGGGTTGGCTTGATCCGGGTAAAAATATCACCAGCGTTCAGAGCAGTATCGCGTTTTATAATTATGAAAAACCCGCGCCGACATGGGAGATATATATAGACGGACAAAAAACGGCGGCATTGCCGGTGAAAGCAAAGGCATTGCAGCCAATCACTATTAAAGACGGGGTAACATTTATTGGCATCATTCCGTTGCCGTCCACTGATCTTGGTAGAAATGATGAAGTTGTTCTGCGTGAAGGCATACCGCAAGCCTATCTGAATAGTCACAGCGCAAAGGCGGCGCTGGTCATTGATAACTATATAATGCAGGGTGGAAAACCGCTGACGAAAGAATCTGATTTCACCGCCATTGATAAATCGTACGGAGGATATATAATTGAATATGGCGATGCCGCGGAATATAAAGATTTTGCCGCTTTTCAACAGCATATAAAAGATGTGAAAGCGACAGTAAAATATGATGCTGAAAAGAATTTGGTTGATGTAGTATGCCAGAGCGGAAATGATAATATGGCGATGGGTGTTTATACTTTATATAAAGAAAGTGAAACATTGGATAAATTATTTACTACACAAACTGTTAATGGTAAGAATACATATCTGCCCGTTGGAGTGGAAAGAGATTCACCATTTAACGTTCAGAGTAAAACAGGTAATTTAACCAAAGGCGGCGCGGTGCTGCGTTGTACCCCGGGACAGTTGGCGGTATTGCAGGCAGAACCGGTAAGCAATACATTTTTCGCGGCTAATCCATTAGCAGAACTAAATTATTTTTCATTGCAAATGCCGAAGAATGTGGAAGTAACCGCGGATGGAAAAATGGGAATAAGCTTTGTTACAGTTCAGCCTGAACAGAATGCTGTTACAATCGAAACAGCATTTATTGAGAAACAGACTGCCGATAAAGACGCGGCTAAAAATATCCTCATTTTTGGCTTGAATAAAGACGCGGTTATTAATTTGAATGGTAAAGTAGCAAAGGCTGTTGAGGTTGTTGTTGATAAACGCAACGCGCTTGCTGTTTCTATTGATAACTCAAAAATAGATGGTAAAAAAGCTGCTGAACGTTATTTGGCAGTGATGAATATTTTGAAATAACACTAATGTAGAGACGCAAGATTTTGCGTCTCTACGACCAGTTTGGAGATGTATATGAATAAATTATTTATAGTGGTAGTTTTTCTGATATGTTGCTGTAATTCAGCTTTTTCTGTTGATGCTGTAACGGTACCGCCAATTATTGGCATTGAAAACCTTTCCAGTTGGCGTGAAGGCGTGAAAAATGCCGATGATATGAAAAAGCCTTTGACGATAGCTTGTTTTGGCGATTCAAATACCGAGGCACCTATTTATACCGTTGCAATGCGTGAGATATTACAGAGTTGTTATGGTGACCATGGCACCGGATATTATACATTCAATAAAAATCGTGCTGCTATACCACGTGGACCAGAAGTTCAATATGACGGCAAATGGACTAATTACGATACCTCTCCCGGTCGCGATACCCCGCCACCTGCGCCATATTATGCGATGGATGGTTTCTGGTCATCTACAGAGGATGCCGTCGCGTCGATTAATGTACAATTTCCTCAAATTCCCGGTAATGCAAACCATCGGGTGCGAGTGCATTATCAGGTAGGGCCGGGGTTGGGGACATTTTCAATAGTTACCGGTAATTGGGAACGGATAAAGATAAATTGCGCTGCTGATAAACCAACTTACGCAGTGACAGAATCATTTATTGCTGAACAATTTAAAATCACGAAAATTACCGGAAAAGTTATACTTTTTGGTTGTGATAGTGACCGAGTTAAAATATTGCGTGGTGAAAACGCGATGCCCGGTGGCGCACTGGTATATGCGTTGGGAAACGGGTGGGGGATGTCGCAGCATTTATCGCCTACTGATGAACAGGCGTTTAAAAAGTTTTTTGAGACGACTAAGCCTGACCTGGTGACAATATTATTCGGTACTAATGATATGCATAATGACGGCAGAGTAGCGACGTACAAATATAATATGACCGCGATAATCGATAAAATACAAAAAGCGTCGCCTGGCACCGGCATTCTGGTTATTTCTTGTCCGGAAGCCGGACAGACAAAGGATGGTTTGGCGGAAGAGTTTGCAAATGCTATAAAAGAAATAGCCGCGAATAAAAAATGCGCGTTTTGGGATTGGCGATTGTTGATGGGCGGTCATTCGCGTCCCGCCGAACAGATGGGTTGGATGGGTGATGGCCTGCATTACGGCCCGATTGGCGGTAGTGTGTTTGCACATTTATTACTTAAACAACTTGGGTTTGATGTTAATGATATAAAGCATTGGACATCGCTGATACGGGAAAAAGAACAGGCAGGCAGGAGTGAAATAAAAATACCGCGATTAAAACAACTTAAAATAGATGAAGTCGCAAACGCGCTGAAAGATGAAAAAGCATATACTTGCTGGAATCTTGACCAGAAAGCTGCTGATGTGAAGTTTGCGGTTGCAGGTGATTCACTCGCTGTATCTGCACGCATTTATGATGGCAGGTGTGTTGCCGACCAGCCGGTTTGGGCTGGCAGCAATATTGACGTTTATGTGTCGAAAGTCGGTTCCTGGGCAGGTGATGAGAATGAAAAGTTTCGTGGTTATCATGGCATAATTCGCCAGATGGTAATACAGGCGACCGGTGCCGGTGGCGGGGTGAAAACGTCAGGACATGAGAGTGGCAAAGACAACGCGGCGCCAGAGTTTCCGACCCAGGTGAAGTTAATGCAACCATACGGATATGAATTAAGCGCATTGGTACCGTTGTCATGGTTGTTGATAGATGAAAAAACTGATTCGTTCTACCTGGAATCCGCTGTTGTGGTTGCCCCTGGTGTTGGCGCACCCGCAACATTTTGCCGGTTATTTTTACCACCTAACCAGCCAGACGGCGGTGCTTTTCGCGATAATACAAAAGCGGCGATTGTAACAGTCAAGTGAGATGGCAGTAAATAGTGGACATTTGATTTGCTTGTGATGAATGTAGCAATCAATTAGACCAATCTGTCTGATCCGACCGATCTGTCCGATTAAATTACCTGACTGATGATTTTTTAAAGGAACATTCTATGAACTCGATTATTGATGTACGACAGCATAATGGTGCACCGTGTATTTATGTAAATGGTGCACCGCATAATGGACTTGCTTTTTGGCATGCACCAAATGAAAGCGGGATTGAGGAATGGCAGTTGTTTGCCCGTTGTGGGGTTCACCTGTTTCAAGTAGATACTTCACTATGGCCGGCAGATATTGATGGTGATGACCCGACATCAGCATGGGATAGGATAATTGAACTGTTATTGAAGGCTGACCCGCAGGCGAAAGCATGGATACGACTATGGACAGAACCATCTGCCGCCTGGTTGCAAGCGCACCCGGATGATGCTCAGGTACATATTGACCAGCATAATGGCGATAAATTTAACTGGCGAGTTGCATATTCCAGTAAGTTATGGAGACAGGAAACTGCTGTTCGGCTACAACGTTTTGTAAGTTATATGGAAAAACGCTGGGGCGACAAGGTATGGATATATCAGCTAAATGCTGGTGATTGCGGTGAATGGGCTTATGCCTGGAAACCGGTAGTCAGCGGTTATGCTCCGGTACAGATATCTGCCTGGCACGATTGGCTGCGTGAGAAATATTGTGATGAGAAAACGTTGCAAAAATCCTGGAATCAGCCGAATGCAACATTCACGACTGCTAAGCCGCCGACATGGCAAGACCGCACTCGTGGCGAAACCTGGCCGCCAGCCAGCCATCTTATCGACCCGGATCAAGAACGCTCAATGGTGGATTGGTTGAATTTTCATGGCTATACCCAGGCGGATGCGCTGGCGGAATTGGCAAAAGCGACGAGAAATGCTTTAAAAGAAATAGCCAGTACGAAGCTGATTTCTGCATTTCATGGTTATCATATCTGGCCTTATGGTTCGGCCTATGGCGCGTGCAATACTGGATTCAGCGATCTTAACCCGGTACTTAACTCGCCGGATATTGACGTTATTTGTACTCCACTGGCGTATATTCATCGCAATCCGGGAGGTGTATACAGCCATCACAATTTGGCCGCCTCTATTCGTCTGCATGGCAAAATATTTTATGCCGAAGATGATACCTTTACCCATCATGCTAAATGGACGCCATGGCGTTATTGCTGCCAGAATTCCAATGAAACTGTGCAAATATTACGACGAAACATTGCCGGTGCACTTGCTGATGGCGGATGCCAGTGGTGGATGGACCATGATGGCGGTAATTGGTATTGTGACGATGAAACGGAAGCCGGAGTAGCCGGAATGCGCCAAATCGCTGATGCCGCCCTGACACGACAACGTGGTTCATGTGCGGAAATAGCATTTCTCACCAATGAAGAATCTTTCCGTCTTTTAAAGCAGGATGATGCTTTGATTGATATATTGTGGCCGCGCCAGCAAACGGAATTAATGCGAATTGGCGCGCCGGTAGACTTTGTGCGTGTAGCAGATTTGGCTTTGGCAGAACAAAGTGGCGATGCCGACCGGTGGAAAATGATTGTGGTTGCCGGTTGTCTGTGGCTTGATGATGCTGAAAGAGAATTAATTAAACGGGTGCTGATGCGTGACGGCAAAACATTGATTTTCCTGCATGGCCAGGGGATAAGTGACGGCAAACGGTTGGATGTTGAATTAACCACTCAGTTAACCGGCATTAATCTAAAAACATATCCTCATGGCGGTCCTTGCCGAGGTGAAACAGTATTGCATGACGTACAAATGTCATGGGGAACTGACAAAGAAATTTCACCGATTTTATATGCTGACGACCCGGATGTTGAAACTATCGGCTGGCTGGAAAGGCAATATTGCCCGGTTTTAGTACGCAAACGCCAGGATGATTGGATATCAATATGGAGTGGTGTGCCGGGATTACCCGCACCATTAATAGGACATTTTGCAGAACAAGCAGGCGTACATCGCTACATGACCGATGGCAGCCAGATAATGGCAAATGAAGGTTTATTAGCAGTTCACGCTGCCGGTGACGGAGAACGCATAATCAGTCTACCGCGCCTATGCCATATTGTAGATGCAATAAACGGCGATGATTTGGGGGTTGTGAGTGAAATAAAGCTTGATTTACAACGTGGTGATACCAGAATTTGGCATGTGGCGTCACCGTCTCGGTGACGCTATCAGGTTTTGCGGGTACAGGCACGAATACTGTGATTTTGTGTGATTGAAAGCGTGTTGATAATTGCAGTATTCAAGCCAGTCCCCTTACCTGCCTCAACTCCCTCCGTCACTGCGGTGACACCTCCCTCACGAGGGAGGCATAATTTGCCATTTGCAATTTCACTCTTCACTCTTCACTCTTCTGGTCGTTTCCCGCACTATCAACTCCGCTGGCAGTTTAATGTGTATTTCTTCAGTTTGCTCATTATTCAACTGTTCCATAATCATTCTTGCTGCTTCGTTTCCAACTGCTATCAATGGTAGCTGGACTGACGTCAGGATATTCTGTTTTTCACTGTTCAGTATCGGGTCGGTATCATCATACCCTATGATGCTAATATCTTCCGGGATTTTTATACCAGCTTGTTTTAACTGGTACCAGGCGTGATATGCGCTATTATCATTCCATGCCATAATAGCGGTTATTTCTGGATGTTCCTGCAGATAGTTAACCAGGGTATCTGCATGCTGATTTTGGTCAAATGGATTAAATGTTATTGATATCCCTTCTTTTAACGGGGTATCAATTCCTATCCATTCATGATCAACCAGGGCATGGTGCAAATGTTTTTCGGGGTCAATACAGGCTGTTAAATATGCATTTTTCGCACCTTGTATCCGTTGATCACATGTAGGAGCCCAAGTACAGACAAATTGCAGGATATGTTTATGTCCCATTGATATCAAATGAGTCATGGCCGATTCAACACCTTTCTGGTCGTCAATCGTCACACTGGAGCAGGTTGCCATCGGGTTGATTAGTGAAATTATAGGACGGTCGCGGAAAGATACATGTTTGCGTAATTCGATAATATCTTCTTCATGCAGATCGCCGGGTGAGAAGGTGATAATGCCGTCTATATCGCCGCGACGGATGCTGGGTGAACTCAGTACTGGATTGACATCGCCTTCCATAGGGTGAAGAATAACGACGTCATAACCGGCAGGCAACAACAGATCCATTACGCCGCGAAACATTTGTCCGAAATAGTTACCCTGGTAAAAGTTTTTTCCCAACACTATTGCAATCATTTTATTCAACATTCTTTTATGAATGCGGTAGCCGACTAACCGGCGGGCGGCGTCCTGGGCTTGTGGATCATATCCGAGTTCTGCCGCGGCCGCCAGAATACGCGCCTTTGTGGATGGTTTCACACATGCATCACCACGCAATGCGTAGGACACTATCGATTTACCTAATCCACAATATGCCGCGATATCTTTAAGGGTTACAGGTTTGGTTCTCTTATTTTGATTTGGACTCATTTATTCATTTAACCTTTTGTTACCATATTAACAGGTATATTATTATCTAAAAAAACAAAATTTGTCAAAAAAAATAAAATTTTAATCAAAATCTATTGACAAAAAGAATGCCATGTAGTAAATTAATAATTGGAACGTTCCCAAGTAGTTCCAAATTTTTAAAGGGGGAATGAAGCTATGTATGTAAATTCAAAAACAAAAGGGTTTACCTTGATTGAGTTGTTGGTAGTAATTGCCATTATTGCCATTTTAGCCGCAATCCTGTTTCCGGTATTTGCAAAGGCAAGGGAAAAGGCTTATCAGACAACATGTACCAGTAATCTGCGACAGATAGCGGCAACTTCTCAAATGTATGCCCAGGACCATGAAGAATCATTGCCGGATGGCGGCAACTGGACAGCGCAGATTGGCATAAGCACAAAAGGTGATGGTTTAGTATGTCCATCAACCAGCCATGCTATTGCTTATGGAAATAGTGACTATCTTTATTTTGGCAATAAAGATTCTGGTGCTGGTTTTTTAAGTGGAAGATCTCTCGGGGGTATTAATGACCCATCAAAAACACCGATGTTTGGTGATTTAGTTCGTCCAATCACCAATCCTTGTTATGTGGTAGATGATGGAGGTCAAGACCTTGGAAACATTGTTTCCATGGTAGACACTCGTCATTCAAATTCTTCTGCCAATATTGCATTTGTAGATGGACACTGTGAAACAAAAAATCAGGATTTATTGAATAATGATTTTTTTGCAAATTGCGTAAATACTGATATTCCGGTTTATTTAACATGGATGCGATGGATAGTACAGGGTAATTTTACCACTGCAACTCTTCAACCAAATTGTACAGCGGAAAAGCTTACGAAATTATTGTATTCAACTGCTAATACTCCCAGTGCTGGTTCACTTCAGGTTACCGGTGGTACACCTGCGTGGTGGACAGCTTCACCAGCGTATACTGCAACAGGAGGTACAAATAAAACTTATAGCGGAGCATGTACTTGGGACGGTACAGGCCGTACCGGTATTTTTGGAAGTCATGATGACCCGGGAAATCCTGGTCCAAAAATTACACTTACTATAACGCCTAAGGCTGCTGGTGCTGCAAGAACTAAGAATGCAGCGATTATATTCAGCAACAATGGTGGTGGTAAAACTTTAACTTTTACTGTAACACAAGGAGCAATATCCATTACCAAAACTCTCAATCCACCAAATGGTTATGCAACTGTTGGTCTATTCTCTATACCAATAACATCAACTACTCCGGTAGTATTTACTCTTGACGGCTCTGCCTGGATATCATATCCTGCTAATCATTCAGCATTTATGGCATTTGAACAATGATGCAGTTATTTAAAGGAGACAATATTATGAAAAAGAAAGGTTTTACCCTTATTGAATTGTTGGTCGTGATTGCCATAATTGCAATTTTGGCCGCCATACTATTCCCGGTATTCGCCCGGGCACGGGAAAAAGCGCGTCAGACGGTGTGTCTCAGCAATTTGCGCCAAATTGCCACATCAATGGTTATGTACGCACAAGACCACAACCAGTCATTCCCATTAGCTGAGACGTGGGATTCTGACATCGCGGTTTCAAAAGATGTGTTGGCTTGCCCTACAAAAGGAAAAAGCAGTTCCGATCCCGCATACTTTTTTGTCGGCGGTCCGTCTAATGCAACCGGTACACCTTCTTTCTTATCCGGCGTATCACAGGCTGATGTTAATCAACCAAGTGATACAGTACTAATAGGTGAGACAAAAAGCGGCGATGATTATGTGAAAGATAGCGGGTTGAATGATACTGCTGTTGCTTTAGCCATGACAGACGTAAATAGACATTCCAATGGTGCCATGTTTGCATACGTTGACGGTCATGCGACATGGCTGAAAAACGATCAGATTTCCCAGGTTAATTTCATTTATTCAGTCGCTCGCAATGCAGAATTTGGTGGTACTTCTCCATTGTTATTCGTCCAGGATTACTTGAAAGATTACTCAAAGACAGATAATTCTGTTCAAAGTGCATTAGCGAAAAAAGGAATTGTGAATGCTATAATGGGAGGTGGTTCTGTATTTTCACCTAATAAACCAGCTAAATGGTGGAATGGTTATCCATCATTTACTAAAACAGGCAATGACACATGGGCTGATGGTCAAACTCCTTTAGTATGGGGTTCAGGTGGTCAACCAGGATTATTTTCTTGTTATGATGGCAGGCAATATACTGGAAAGTTGAGTATTTATATTAAAGGTAATCCTGGAATTAAACGAATGGCATTAATCGCTGGACAATTTCATACAGGAACTGCGAAATGTGGTATAACCAGTATTACACTTGATAATACAACAACTATTCCGGTAAATAAAGTAATTAATGTATCAACTGCTTTAAAATGTAGTGTTGGAATTTTATACTTTCCAACTGCAGCAAAACAAGTAGACATAAATCTATATGTTGGTGCCGCTGGTGGATCTGCTATGTATTTAGCATTTGATTAAAATTAATGAATAAATAATGTTGAAAAATAGATATTTTCCTCACCCCCTCTGTCTAAGTTAGAGGGGGTGATTTTTGAAGAGAGAAGAGTGAAGAGTGAAATTTGGAAAATTGACACAATATCGACTTCAAACGACTTCTTACGACTTCACCCGATTTTAAAAACTGAAAACTGAAAACTGAAAACTAAAAACTGAAAACTTAACACCAACAAAAGGATAACAGATATATGAATAACCCAATAAAAGTTACTATTGCCAATCACCTTGGTCGTCCTATGGTACACATTAACGGTGTGCCGGATCCTTTGCCGGCGTATAGCCCGGTGGCGGGGCGTCGTTTTGAGATGTATAAAGAGCAATCATCCCGTTTCTTTACACACCACTTAAATGCATATTTCATTACATTGCCATCCGCAACTGATCAGAATGATTGGATTGCCTCGCCGTATTGGGTGGGAGACGAAATAAGTAGTAAGCCGATAACGCAGATGAGCGCGACGTTGGACGAAATGGTTCAGCATATTCTGGTTGGTGACCCGGATGCAAATATCATTATTCGCTTTGGACCGGGAGAACCGAAAAGCTGGCGCGATTTACATGAAGACCAGTTGTTTGTTACCGAATGTGGCGATATGCTGCCAACTCCGTCGCTGGCGTCTGAGTTATATAATGTCGATTCCGCGCGGTTCAGCAAGGCAGTGGTTGAACATTGTGAATCTCACCCGTGGGCGGACAGGATAATCGGTTACTGGAATGGCTGCCGGGTAGAGGGTACTCATGAACCACTGATAGATGGTTGGCTGTTTGACCACAGTCAGTTAATGACATCACGCTGGCGCGAGTATCTGCGGGGAAAATATCAGACCGACGCGGCATTGCAGGAAGCATTTAATGATTCTTCAATTACTATCAATACCGTTGCGGTACCGATTGATAAATTGCGTGGCAATGCAGATTTATCGGGACAATTATATTGGCAGGCCGCGAAAGATAACCAGCCATTGCGCGACTACCTGTTGCTGACCCGTGACCTGTTTTTTGCACAGTTCCGTTCGCTGGCATTGGCAATGCATGAAGCAACGGCAAATAGCACACGCAAACCAGTATTGATGTATGACGCGTTGAAACAGTCAATGCTGGGGTGGAGCAATTATGGATTTTTCGACGCCAAATTATCATGGCAACTATATTATCCAGAAATGATGTCTGGTTCTGGGCACATGGATGTCACTGAATTATTTATCGCTCCAGGTTTTGACGCCATCATCAC
>JBIJDE010000072.1:0-14302 GCA_044344305.1 Armatimonadota bacterium | reverse complement strand
TAAAGGAACTACCTTTAAAATATACTTACCAGCATTCGATATTGAAATAAATGAAATAGAAAAAAGGACGAAAACAAATCGAACTGGAAAGGAAACTATTTTATTAGTTGAAGATGAACAATCAATTTTAGAGCTTACCACACAGATTTTAGAACGATTAGGCTATATTGTACTACCGGTAAGATTACCGGAAAATGCAATTAAAATTGTTAAAAATTCAACTGACAATATTGACCTTTTAATGACAGATATCATCATGCCAGGCATGAATGGCCGTGAATTGGCAGATTTGATATTTGAAATGCGACCGGGAATTAAGACATTATTCATGTCAGGCTATACAGCAAATGTAATAGTTAGGCAAGGAGTTTTAGATGATGGTAAATATTTCATTCAGAAGCCATTCTCTATTCAGGCACTATCAGAAAAGGTGAGGACAGCAATAGAATCATCAGGGAATAATAGAAAATGATTTAGCGAATGAAAAAAGGCCACTTCGACAAGCAATAAACGGTCACTGAGTTTGTCGCAGTGGCCGCAACCTTTATCACGAATTAGTAATTTTAGATTTCGGTTTTATCAGAAACTTCACCACTGCGGCCATACTGGCGACGAAACCGAGGATGGTACCACAAATAATTAATATCAACCCACCATTAAACAAATCTAAACTGTCGTTCCATAAATGGGTGTTGGTTGTCTGTAACATTTTTTGTGCTAACATGCCATAGTAGCCTTTCAATGCAACCACCGCTAATATTGAGCCTAAAAATCCGTATATTAAACCTTCGATAATAAATGGCAAACCCACCGTGGCCGGCGTTGCTCCCACCATCATCATTATTACTACTTCTTTTCTGCGAGCGACGATAGTCAATTCTATGGAATGGTGAATAATTACAAAAGCCAGCAATGCTAATAAAATACCCAGCATCCATCCGGCTGTTTGCATATTGCTGCGCGCGGCTATCAGATAATTAGATACGTCCTGGTCGCGTTGTACTTTCTCAACTTCAGGCATACCTTCGATAACCGTTTTTATATTCTCAATATTCTCGATATTTGTAGGCTTAACACTAATGGCATCCGGTAATGGATTTCTACCTAATAATTTATCCAACCCGTCATATTGTTTTTTGTAATTTTCCCAGGCATCTTCTTTTGTAATAAACTCGGTACTGGCGACACCGCTTAACTTATCAATTCTTTTACATATATTTAATGCTTCATCGCGGGATGTTTCCGGCTGAAAATAGACCATAAACCGTACCCGATCAATAGTATTTTTAATGAGGTAATCTGCGTTTATCTGCAATAACGCCACCATGCCAATAATCAGCATCGTCGCTACCACACAGGCAATAGCGGCAAACGCCATATCGAGATGCCGGCGAATACCCTGAAAAGTTTCTGCAATTATAAATTCAATACGTGAAAACATTTATCGCCTTTAATTAAACTTCCGGACTGTTAAAGTCACCACCAGACTCATCAAAATCATCGTGATAATAACCGCTATCCAACTGGTCGGCTATCACACATCCGTTACTGACGGAAATCACCCTTTTTCGCATTTTATCTACAATATCGCGGTCATGGGTTGCCATTATCACCGTGGTACCCTTGGTATTAATTGCTTCTAACAGTTTTATAATATCTCGTGATGTCTCCGGGTCAAGGTTGCCGGTAGGCTCATCTGCTAATAATAATGGGGGATGATTAATGAGTGCACGTGCGATGCATAATCGCTGTTGTTCCCCACCAGATAATTGCAGGGGGAAAGCCTTGGCGCGTTCTGCCAATCCAACCTGTTCGAGGAGTTCGTTTACACGTTTTCTAATAATAGTGTGTGGGGTATCAACTACCTGCATAGCAAAAACAAGGTTCTCGCGTACAGTCTTATATTCAAGTAGTCGGAAATCCTGAAACACCACACCCATTCGACGTCGCAGACGGGCTACACCGCCGGCATTAAATCTGCCGACATCATGTCCCTCTACTAATACGCGGCCAATAGACGCTTTCTCTTCGCGGTATATCAATTTTAATGCAGTTGATTTACCCTGTCCGCTGGGGCCGACGAGAAAGACGAATTCGCCTTTGCGAATACGCAGGTTAATATTACGAAGCGCAGTGACTCCACTGGGGTAAGTCACAGAAGCTTGCTGAAATTCAATCATTGGTTGCTCTGTCACGCCTTGATTATATAGTAATTCACATGAAAATCAACACATCTACCGCCAATATTAATAAAAAATTGGATTATTTTTGTGTTTTTCAATTAACACTTGCACATACCTGCAATTATTTAGTATAATTCAAGCCGGTTTACCGTGCCTTTGTCGGCACAACAAAATTGAGGAGTAATCCGATGGCAAGCAAAAAACAATTACTTATCTGCGAAGCAAAAGATTTCGTAGCGGCTATGAATCCGAAAAAAGAAGCTGTCCGCAAAACGAGCCCACGCATGCGTTCATGCAAAGCTCACCACGTACGCAGCTGGACATAGTCTTTAATTTTAAAATCCCCGGAGTATCTATTCCGGGGTTTACCCTTGCAATATCAGGTTTCTGGAGGCAATACAAATGAGCGTAACACAGCTTTCAGTTTTTATAGAAAATAAACCAGGTCGATTAGCATCAGTAACCAGATTACTCGGTGCATCCGGCGTGAATATTCGTGGCTTCAGCATTGCAGATACCGAGGATTACGGCATTCTCCGCTTACTGGTCTCTGACGAAGAAAAAGCAAGAGAGATACTCCGCGCAAATGAATTTATGGTACACGAAAGCCAGGTTATCGTCGCAAGAGTACCTGACGTACCGGGTGGATTCGCCGAAGTACTCGACACCATCGCCGAGTTACACATCAACGTTGAATACACCTACGCCACCGCATCATCCCTCATCGCATTCGGCGTGGATAAAAGAGACGAAGCAGAACAAAAATTAACCGCAGCAAACGTATCATTGCTGAGTAACGAAGATTTAAAGAAACTGTAAATATTTTTTGATAATATTGCCGGGCACTTGTTATTAGTGCCCGGCTTTTTTTGTATGTACCTTATATGTGTAACACGGATTGCCAGTCAAAACTTAATGCCCCCCGATAGAAATACATTAAATACAGCACCGGTTACGTGAGATATGCCGCATTAAAAAGGAATTGGAAATTGCAAATGGCAAATTGTTGAGTCAATCGCAAAACCTGATATCTTATTCTCAGTCTGATAACTTTTAACTGAAAATAAATAGTAATGGGGAAAATTACAGTCATCTTTTAATGATGTTAATTATTTGAAAAGTTCTGTTTTTAATAACTTTTAACTGTAAAAGAGGATAAATAGAGGCTTTTGCAAAACTAAATTTATTTTAAGCATCTGGCTCGGATTACACTTTGTTGGACAGGTTTTGCAAGTGTCTCAATTATTAGAATAATTTGCCATTTGCAATTCCCCTCGAAAACCTGCTTGACTAAATTAATTACCGGGTACAATAATTAGCACAGGTAACTAAATATGACAGAACAACATGGTATGGCGGAAAAATTGATTGATTTGTTGGGAGCGTATACCGTGGAGATATTAAACGGCACTGTGCTGAATAATGTTTCTGCGGGTGATATAACCTCGTCACAGACAGATGCGTTGCAATTTATCGAGCGGCATTCCGGCTGTTCCACCACCATGCTGGCAGAAGGTTTACGGATTAGTATACCGTCTGCAACACGACTGGTTGATAGACTGGTGAAAAAAGAGGCACTGGAACGCAAAGAATACGCGGAAGATCGCCGGCAACTGGAATTATACCTTACCGATCTCGGCAGAGAGATAATTACTGAAGTGAGAACTGCAAGGTATGACCGCGTGCAAAAAGCCTTGAATACCCTTGTCCCAACCGAACGTGAAATATTCATAAAACTACTGGAAAAGTTCATCAAGGGAACCATCTGTGACATCAGCACTCTCGAAAATATCTGTCTGCATTGCGGTACCGAACACGACGAAGAATGCATCGTTGGCACCATGAGAAAACAATTAGGCAATCAGAAGGAAGAGATATGGTGAAGACAGAAGGGTGAGGAGAGAAGATTGAAAATTCCCCTCCTTCGGAGTGGTCAATGAAGGTCGATTTCGCTCGTGCAGACGACTTCAAACGATTTCTAAAACGTAAAATGGCCGGCCCGGCTATTTTGAATATAAATATTTCTGTTAAAGGTAAACACTTGTAAAATGAAATATACCGTAACCAGCACCAGATGCGATGAATACGAAGTAGGAAAATGTCGCACCGCCATCAGCAAATTGATAGATGATTTGGGTGGTATAGAAAAGTTCGTTTCACCCGGTGATAAGATACTTTTAAAGCTGAACCTGCTGGCTGGCCATAAGCCGGAGTTGGCCGCCACCACGAACCCGGTGATTGTGAAAGCGGTGGTAAAAATAGTGCAGGCTGCCGGTGGGATAGCCTACCTTGGCGACAGTCCCGGCGGCATGGTGACGGAATCGGCATATCAGCAGATTCTGGAAACCACCGGCATCGCTGAAGCCGCACAGGAAACGGGAGCAAATATTGTTTTCTTTGATGGCGGTCAGCAGAATTACACGTCAAAATCAGCGCGAAAGTTTAAACAGTTTCCCGTCGTTCAGGCGGCATTTGATTTTGACAAAGTTATTGCGCTGCCAAAGTTGAAAACCCACCAATTCACCGGCCTTACCTGCGGGGTAAAACTGTTATATGGCTATCTGCCTGGCATCACTAAGGCGGAAAATCACCTGCATGCCGGTAAGAATATTGATACTTTCAGCGAGTTGCTGTTGGATATTTACGAATCTTTCCCGCCGATGCTGACCATCGCCGATGCCATCGTCGCCATGCAGAGAAACGGCCCGGCACACGGCGAACCCGTCTCAATAAACATCCTCTTCGCCAGCACTTCTGCCGCCGCCATCGACTGGGCAGCGTGCAGAATTACCGGTATGCCACCAGATAAAATTGCCACAGTACGCCTTGCCGGACAGCGGGAAATAGGTCCGAAATGCGACGAAGATGTTGAATGGATTGGAATGTCGCCGAATGAATTGCATTACAAACAATTCAAACCAGCAGACGCCATGAGCACCACCGCCTTCCCCGCCTGGTTTATGTCATTGTCAGGTTATTTATTCACCCCAAGACCGCAAATAACCGCAAAATGCAAATCATGCGGCATCTGCTTTAAACATTGCCCACCACACGCCATGGCAATGACACCCGGCAAACCGCCAGTGATAGACTACACTAAATGCATCCGCTGCTACTGCTGCCAGGAGTTATGTCCGCATGACGCAGTGAAGGTATTACCGCCAAGAGTGAAGCTATCAATGGATTTCGCCGAATCAGTAATAAAAATAGCCCGAAAATTAAAAGGTAAAGATAAAGTTAAGTAGTAAACAAAGAAAGGTTACTTATATAAAACAAGGTGCATCTAATGATAAATAATAATGAGCGTGAAATTATTCGCGAACTGGCGAAAAAGGTTGCGGAAATTGCTTCAACCGATGAAATGGCGCAATTGCGCAAAGAATGGGCGCGGCATAATGACCTGGAAAAAGGTCGTCCCATGCTGTTGTTTTTCCCCGAGGGAAGTTGGGGTGAAATATTGCCAGACAGTGTGCTGAAATGCGACAGCGTTGAAGCCCGCGGTATCGAGTGGCAACTGCGCAGCACTATTTTCGCCCATGAACATTTTGACACCGATAATGTAGTCTCGCCATATTGGGATATGCAGAAAACTATCCACAATACCGGGTTCGGACTAGAAGGCAAAACCCACGCGTCATCAGAAGCCCGCGGCGCCTGGGGATTTGAACCGATTATCAGCACCCCGGATGATTTGAAAAAGATTAAAACCCCGGTCATCAGCGTCGACGAAGAAGATTCAAAACAGCGCCTGGAGATGATGAATGAGCTGATTGGCGACATCTATCCGGTGCGGATGCGCGGCGTAAACCATATATCATTTCACCTGATGGGAATCTACACCCGGTGGCGCGGCCTGACAGAGACATTCATGGACATGTATGAAGAACCCGAAATGCTGCATGAAGCGATGTCTATCATGGAAAAAGCCCATCATAGCATGATTCAGCAATATATCGACCTTAACCTGCTTGCCACCAATAACGACCATACTTATCATAATTCCGGCGGCTACAGCTTTACCAAT
This sequence comes from Armatimonadota bacterium, assembly GCA_044344305.1. Classification (GTDB taxonomy): domain Bacteria; phylum Armatimonadota; class Hebobacteria; order CAIYQO01; family CAIYQO01; genus JBAXQQ01. The sequence continues at coordinate 8,095 of JBIJDE010000072.1, read as the reverse complement.
CAATTGCCGCGACCAGACTTTAACCCGGATAAAGTTCGTCCCTGCGACATGTGGGCATCCGCGGAAGCGCAGGAGATGGCACTGGTATCGCCGGAACAGCACGACGAATTTATACTGCAATATGAAAAACGATTGATGGAGCCGTTTGCTGTTAATGGTTACGGATGCTGCGAAGACCTGACTAAAAAGCTGGATATCGTATTCACTATCCCGAATATCCGCCGCATTTCCGTATCGCCATGGGCCGACCCCAAGGTATGCGCTGAGAAAATGCAAGGCAACTACATATTGTCATGGAAAACCCACCCCGCCCACCTGGTAGGCCATTTCGACGAGAAAATGATAGCAGAATACCTGAAATCAGCCATCGTGGCATCCCGCGAAAACGGAAGCCGCCTGGAAATAATCCTGAAAGACACCCACACCTGCGAGAGTCACCCGGAAAGATTCGACCAATACGCAAAAATAGCACGGCGGGTGATGGCGGAGAATTGGGAATAGTTTTTTTTGGGGGACACTGAGATACACTGAGAAGACACAGAGATTCACGGAGAGATTTTTTATCACTCCGTGAATAATTCTAATATGGGATTCATTTACAACACAATTTATTTAACCACGAAAAACACAAAATTTAATATAGACATACAACATCCATTTTAAATATTACCTCTTTCGTGCCTTTCGTGTATTTCGTGGTTAAAATGAATCTATCTTGTTTCATGAAACTTAAGGTATTTAATATGATGGATAACCAATCAACAACCATACTGCACCCGGCGATAACCCGTACCATTGAACGGCATCGGGAATTTTTTGCTGGTACCCGGGATTATCTGGTCAAAGTTTCTATTCCGATTGATGCTCCCAATGTCGATACACCACCGCTTTATGACGACTTGAATTGGGACACGGATTTCGAGCGGTATGTTACCGGCAATGTGGCAAACGGTGTCCAACAGGCGCGAATGCGTTTGGACATAGGGGTGGATGACGATACCATTCCCATTTATTTTCCTTATTTCGGCATCAGCATTCATCACAGTTTCTTTGGCGGCAAAGTCACCTGTTCGCACGGGACGAGTTACGCCGAACCTGTTATTAACAGCGCCAGCGAATGGGAACAACTGAACCCGGACAGCAACAACATCTGGCTCCGGCGTTTAGCGTGGGGTCTCGCTTATGCACGCGACCATGGCGAAGGCGTGCTGTTATCAAGCATGCGGGGTGGCAATGGTCCGCTTGATATGGCAAACGGCGTGATGGGCAATGAACTTTTCACAGAACTATATGATGACCCGGAAAACCTGCACCGGGCAATGGAAATCTGTACAGATGCGATATTACAAACTTTCCAGGTTCAGGCGGAAAATTGCTCGAATATAGCCGGTGGACGCATGGTTCCCATGGGCGCATTATGGGTACCTGCGCCAATGATCGGGCATATCTCCCTTGACGCCGCCTGCCTGACAGGACCGGATGCCTTCGAAAACTTTGAACGTCCATACCTGGAACAACTGGCAGATAAATCCGAAGGATATATCGTTCATACTCATATGCTTGGTCAGCGAATATTCCCGAATATGCTTAAAACTCGCGGAATCAAGGTGTTTGCACCGGTTAACGACCCGAATTCACCGACACTCATAGATAATATCGATTCTGTACTTGCTGTATCCGGCACAGTTCCACTGCAGTTGAATATTCCTGAACAGCGATTACATGAAATACTGCCAAAATTCCAAGGACGACGCGCCGTAATATTTTTGTCAGCCACAGACGCTGACAATGCACGACAGCAACTTGAAATAGTAAATACATATTGCCCGTTGGAACGGTAAAACAGAAATTCTATTTCAATACCCCACTCGCATGGTACAATATAACCGTTTACAAAAAGGAAGTATCACCCTGCTAACCATCATGCGCTACCTATTCCTGCTGATTGGCGTATCTTTGCCGCTTTCCATATTTGCACAGACCGGAAAAGTTGTTGTTCCGTGCAAATATGATTATGTTTATGATTTTTCCAATGATTTGACATTGGTGAAAAGCTAAGCGACAAATGGGGATTTATCGGGCAATAGCCGTTTTGGGGGGTTACACAGAGATGCACAGAGGAGACACTGAGATTCACAGAGAATTTTTATTATTCACTCTGTGAATCTCAGTGCTGGATAAGGGGACTGGCTTAAATCCGGTAAGTTTAAACCTTGTAAAATATTAAGTGGCGCCCGGATTTGTGCCTGTACCCGATAGTTCCTCCGTGAATCTCTGTGTCTCCTCAGTGTGGCTCTGTGTTATTAAAATTACGGCACTGAAACTAACGGGTAATTGAATATCTTCATATTCTGGCAATTTCCGCTGAAACCGGGGGTTATCGCGCCGGTTGATATTCTTACTGAGAAGGCTGCAGTCTTGCCATCTTGTTCTCCCCAGATGAAGGCGTAGCCGCCGAATAATTCGTTACCACGCATCGTCAGGCCAGGGATTGTCGCTAACAGATTCCTGTCGCCGGTGAACCATACCGTTGCAATTTCCACTTTCGGTTTTTCTTTCGTGCCAAGCTGTTCTATTTCAAGCGAATCGCTTTTGCTTAATACGAAGTCCATTGCGCCGGGGAATCGATAACTGTTTATAGCTTTCCATTCAGGAGTCGCGGCTTTCGGGTTGATTTCATAAAAAATTGACCCTTTATCTTTGCCAACCTGAATCATCACCATATCACCTGACCAGGCAATTTTCTGCGGTTTTACATCGGCAGGCAATGGCAATTTGACAGCTTTTTCATCATTGATCTTTGCGACGGCGATATTCCAGCCAGAACCTATTGCCGGCCTTGTAAAGGCTGCCCAGCTATCTTGCGATTCATTAAAAGCACCGGCACCAATATCAAAGGCACTATAAAGTATCTTCGTTTTTTTATCTTTCTTGCCTGCATTTACCGACGCTAATTCAAACCCGGAACGCGATGTTCGTCGGGTAATCAGTATAGTTCCTTTTGCCTGTGGATAATATGCAGATACCCCGGATACCAATAGAGAATGATTTGTACCGGTCAAGGAACATTGATACAGGTCGCCATTCATATTAGGTTCATCTTTCACTGACTGCAGATACAACATCGAGCTATCCCACAATGCCAGGGGACCGCCGAACTTAATGGTTTTATCACTGGCAGTATACAAGTAGCTGGTTCTTTTTGCTTCCAATATAACTCGCCAACCGGGAGTTAAAACCTGTGTATAAACTTTATCTAACTCCGGCATTCCCAACGCGGCATCCGACCACATTTTTACTTTCGCATCAATAACTTTAATATCTTCAATTTTCAACTTTAGCCGCAGTGCCAAATCCTGTTGGCATTTAGTCTCCAGAGCTGAGGGTATTTTTATTTTAACAGCAACAGCACTCGTACCCATCAACAGCATCAATCCAATTGCGACGAATGTACAGGTAAAGATTTGAAATCTTTGCAAACCTTTGCAAATCTTAAGCGTAATCATGATTATTTCTCCCCTTTTCAATGACTTCTTTATGGTAAGACTGTATATAATACTAAATGTTCCTTCAGTTTTAGTTTTTTATAAAGATGTGAATTGGGTAAAGGTGTAAATTTGCTCTATAATTCAAAGATATCAGTGATATGAATAGTCACCGTGTGGAAAGGGACGCAAGTCCGGCGGAATTTCAATAACCTCTCATTTTATGAACATGCAAAACAGTAGTTTGGTGTTTCCAAGAGATATCTTATCTGTAAATCGAGCCGGACTTGCGTCCCTTTCCAAACGGTGACTAAATTTTAATAATTATTTTGATAGATGTGAAGAATACTATGCAATTCCCCTCGTAAACAAATATTTCAATCAAAATGATAGCCTAAAATATCTTATTCACCACGCAATTCTTTCAATGTCTTATGCGCTTGGGGTACACTAATCATGAAGGCGGCTATCTCTTCACAGGGATATACATCACATTCGGCGCAATTGGCAACTTTTTTCGTAACGGCACAGGCACGGATAGCACAGCCGGATTTCGCGTGGGCGCATTTCCGACCATCCTTCATACAACCATCGCACCAGACATCTGCCGACTGTATCTGTGGGTTAAACTGTTCGCGCCATTCCGCGGCAATCTCATCAATACCCTTCGCGTCACCCGCCTGGGTAGCCTTATAGGCATCACATTCCGAACATATCAAGCCGCAAGCAGCAATAATTTTCATTTTAGGTCTCCAGATATTATGTTGAAGCAATTATAACAAGTCTATGATATCTCTAACAGTTATTAATTGGGATTTAACCACGAAATTCACGAAAAACACAAAATAAATTGTATCTATTACATCTGATATGTAACTATTTATAAATTTTCGTGCTTTTCGTGAATTTCGTGGTTAAATATTATCATCTCAAACTTTTTCATATTTTTTCACCAAATTGGCAGGATATTGACTAAAAATGACAAAATTAGAAATAACCGAGTGAGGTATTTTTGATGATTAGATATGCTGTTATTGGTTGCGGCGTGATTGGTCCGGTGCATGCACAGGCTATTTCGCAGATACCAGAAGCACAATTAGCCGCAGTTTGCGATGTTGATATTGCCCGCGCCCAAAAGGTTGCTGATGAATATAATGTCGCCGTTGTTATGGAAGATTACCGCCAAATTCTTGAGCACGATGACATAGATGCTATATGTATTTGCGTCCCCCACTACCTGCATGCACAAATTGCAATAGAGGCCGCAGAAGCCGGCAAACATATATTTTGCGAAAAACCGATGGCGATTGACCCGGAAGATATGGATAATATGATTAATGCCGCCGACGAAGCCGGTGTGCAATTGGGAATATGTTTCCAACATCGTTTTGACCCGGTGATGATTGAACTGAAAAAGATGGTTGACGAAGGAAAGTTTGGGAAATTGCTGATGGGCAGTGCCCAGGTTATCTGTCTGCGCGACGAAGCCTATTACGCCAGTGAAGATTGGCGCGGCAAATGGGAGACCGAGGGCGGCGGTGTGCTGATAAACCAGGCTATCCATACCATCGACCTGATGATGTGGATCTTTGGCGAAGCAGAATCAATAAGCGGAACATATAACACCTTGCGTTGGGCCGATATAATTGAAGTTGAAGATACCGCAGTCGGTATAGTCGAATTCGAAAATGGCGCAGTGGGTCATATCAATGCCACATCTGCATCAAATCTGAATTGGGACACATCTTTCCACGTTTACGGTACTAAGGGAAGCGCGGTTATAAATACCGGATTCCCTAACACGTTTACCAAGTTTGAAGTTGAAGGAATGGATGCTGCACCGCAGATAAATGAAGAAGATTGCCCAATCGTAGGCAAAGCCTGTTACGGCAACAGCCATTACCACGCAATTAACGCTTTCACAAAGGCTTTAAATACTAACACCCCCTATCCCATCGACGGCCATCAGGCACGCCAGGCGGTAGAGGTAGTGTTGGGATTATACAACTCCTGCGATGATGAAAGAAAAGTTTTACTGCCATTATCTGAAGATGAACAGATGATGCTTGACCTGGAAGATAACGATTAAAAAAATCAGAGGTGAAAAATGGACAAGGTACGAATTGGTATTGCCGGCGTAGGTGGAATGGGTTCATTCCATGCATCATATCTGCTTGAAGGGCAGATTAAAGATGTTGAATTAACCGCTGTATGCGATATCGACCCTGCGAAATTAACGAGATTTGCCAATCTTAAAACCTTCACATCATCCGCAGAGATGATTCGTTCTGGTGAGATTGACCTGATTCTCGTCGCTACCCCGCATTATGACCATACCACTATTGGTATTGATGCTCTTGAACAGGGTTTGCACGTGATAGTTGAAAAACCTATTTCTGTTCATAAAGCGGACGCTGAAAAGCTGATTGCCGCCCACACTAATCCAAAACAGATATTTGCGGCCATGTTCAACCAGCGCACCGACGGGAAATATATCAAGGCTCGCGAAGTAATTAAAAACGGTGAACTCGGTAAAATTACCCGCGTTAACTGGATTATCACCAACTGGTTCCGCACTGAAGCATATTATGCAAGCGGCGGATGGCGCGCAACCTGGGCTGGCGAAGGCGGCGGCGTGCTGATGAACCAATGCCCGCACAACCTTGACCTGCTGCAGTGGATTGTTGGAATGATGCCAAATAAAATGCGCGCATTCTGCCAATTTGGTCAATGGCATAATATTGAAGTAGAAGACCAGGTAACCGCATATTTCGAATACGAAAACGGCGCAACCGGCGTATTTATCACCACCACCGGCGAAGCACCAGGTACCAACCGGCTGGAAATCGTTGGCGAACGCGGTAGACTGGTTATTGATAACGATTTAAAATTCTCAAGAACAGAATCTTCCGTCAGCGAATTCTGCAAGACATCAAAAGAAGGTTTTGCATCTCCTGGTATTTGGGAAATTAATATACCATTCAAATCAGGACCAGCAGGCCAACACCAGGTAATTACCCAGAATGTTGTAAATGCCATCCTGAAAGATGAAACATTAATGTCACCAGCAGAAGAAGGCCTTCGCGGGTTAGAGCTTTGCAACGCAATGCTGCTGTCAACATTTACTGATAGCACCGTTAGCATACCAATTGACCCGGTTGTTTACGAAAAAGAGCTAAAACAGCGCATTGCAACATCAACATTTAAAAAAGAAGTAATAGAAACCGGACCGGCTAATATGACTGATTCGTTTAAATGAAGAGAGAAGAGTGAAGAGAGAAGATTGAAAAATTGGAATGGAAAATTGTTGAGTTAGTGAAGGTGATTACTATAAATAATGGCTGAATAAGGGGGCTGGCTTGAATACTGCGACTATCTGCATACTTTCAATCACCAGCAAACACAGTATTCGTGCCTGTACCCGGAAGGTGAGCGATATTGGTGTAAACGACCGGCAAATATGACCGATTCGTTTAAGTGAAATCTGATATAAAATGGGGGTTGGCATTCAAAAACCACCCCCTGCCCCCTCCTTGTCAAGGAGGGGAGTTTTATTTTTAAACATATTTTAAAAGGGGAAACCAAATGGTTTACTTTACTGGTTTTGCAGATGAAGCCGGGGCCGATCTTGATACCCAGATTGCCGCTACTAAGGCGATAGGATGGGAATTTATCGAATCCCGTAATATAGATGGCAAAAATATTCATGACATCAGCGATGAAGCATTTGATGTTGTCGTTGGTAAATTGCAGGATTCCGGCGTGAAAATTAACTGTTTCGGTTCTGCCATTGCCAACTGGGGGAAATCAGTAGCTGACCCGTTTGAAATCACCCTGGAAGAAATGAACCGGGCAATTCCACGTATGCAGCGTATTGGGTGCAAATTAATCCGCATCATGAGTTACAAAGTGATCGGCGACGTTGCAACCGATGACCAGATGGAAGAAGAGCGATTTAGACGACTGCGTGAAATGCTGGCAATATTCACCGATGCCGGTATAACTCCGGTACATGAAAATTGTATGAATTACGGCGGCATGGGTTGGTACTATACATTGAAGATGGTAGAAAATGTCCCCGGTCTTAAACTGGTATATGATACCGGCAATCCAATCTTCACACATGATTATATAAAAGGTGAACCATACCCAAAACAATCAGCGTGGGAATTTTATGAGCACGTGAAAGAACATATCGCCTATATCCATATTAAAGACGGTATTTGGGATAAAGAAAACTCCAAATCCATATTTACATTCCCCGGTGAAGGTGACGGCGATGTGGTAAAAATAGTAAATGACCTGGTGAAGTCAGGTTACGACGGCGGATTCTCCATGGAACCGCACATGGCAGTAGTCTTCCATGACGATAAAGTTCAGTCAGAATCTGAAATAAGATTCAACAACTATGTTGAATACGGCAAAAGATTCATGAAAATAGTAGACTTAGCCAAAAATAAATAATGAGTATATTTTGAGACTATTTTTTCGTCAGTCAAGGCGTTTATTTTATGTTTATCTATATTGATATATATATAATAAACAACGATGAATGTCGGGAAAAGAGTCCAAAAGATTCCATTAGTTATTTTTTGACAAGTCTAAAAAGA
>JBIJDE010000570.1:0-3174 GCA_044344305.1 Armatimonadota bacterium | reverse complement strand
AAACTGTAATGTGTCAACTATAACTATAAATTTTTCTGGCTATAATCGTCTGGTTACAGTTTTATGTCCAAAACAAAATGCAAATGGAAATGGATTTGTGTTAAACGTGAATAACAATACTCAATCAATTGCTGTAGCTAATTATGCACCTAGCTCCAATTCAAAAGCATTCATATACCAGTTCTTGGTACCTTCATCACCATTTGTTTTATCTTTTAATAACGGATTGTCATCACTTGGTGGCAGAACATACCCAATTCGCTCACCCGGTGTTTCTGCGATATTCCTTGATAAATAAAATCTGTTGATAAATATTTTACTTATGCCGGTTATTATTTTATAGTAACCGGCTTTGTTGTTACTCAATTTGACTTAATTTTAACAATAACCTGTTGTAAACCAATTGATTTTTTAGCGATTAATGTGGTATAATTAAACAGTAATACTTTTTAAACATAATTAAACCGAATTAACAAATGGTTTGATGTGTTCAAAATACTGAAGGAGAGTGTATTATGTTATTAAAACATCGTTCCCAAGGTTTTACCTTGATTGAGTTGCTGGTCGTAATTGCCATAATTGCGATTTTAGCCGCTATCCTGTTTCCTGTATTTGCGCGAGCACGTGAAAAGGCACGCGTTACCACCTGTCAATCCAACCAACGGCAAATAGTCACTTCTTTACAGATGTATGCACAGGACCATGAGGAAGTTATGCCAGGTACTGCTGATGTGTGGAATAGTGTTGATGTAGACAATGCAATATTAATGTGTCCAACCGCCGGTAAAAATGTTCCCGTTGCTTATATATATGATGATAAGTTGGCTGGTGCATCACTGGGTGACTTCTCTGACCCTACTGCTGTATTTGCAACCGCAGATGGTACCACCAGTGATGGTGCTATTGCCTTGCGTCATTCTGGTCAGGCAGTTTTTAGTTATCTTGATGGTCATGTCGCAATAGCAAAAGATACATGGAGCTTTTCTGTAGTAGGTGAACTAACTAAGGTTTGTGCGGTTTCCGCAGCACAACCTGCTTTATTATCTCCTGTAGCACCACAGCCAAATTTCGCTTATTCTTTTACGCCTACCATTATTTCATATGACTTGGGTAAAACTTCCGGTTATGTTTCTGATTTAACATCTTTATCTGGATTCACAGCAACTAAGGCATTAAGTATAACAAAAGTAGGCTCATGCGGAGCAATATTATTCACTAATCCTGCATCAATTACACCGGATACCAGTTCAATATCATATCCTTATTCCAGCACTGTCGCTTTAGGCGGGACATGGGCAGTGACATACCCGAGAATCCAGAGTTCTGACTGTAATGGACCGTTAGAACCGATGCTACAGACTTCGGCAGGTGTAAAAACAGATGTATGGGTAAGATCGATGAATCAGGACACAACGTATTCAACGGTTACCGTTAATTTCAAAGGATATAACAGAATAATTACTGTTATTTGTCCCAAGATGAATAACGGCGGCGCGGCACTGGTAGTAAATGCAAACAATAGCAGTCAGTCAATATCAGTGGCAAGCGTAATAACCAGTGTTAATGACAAAGCCAAAATATACCAGTTCTTGGTGCCGTCATCACCATTTACCATCTCGTTAAATGACAGTACGAATCCTTTGGGATGCAGAACATACCCCATTCGAGCTTGCGGTATATCTGCTATTTTCCTGGATAAATAAAGGTATTAGATAATATAATTAAGCCGGTTGCTATTAATATAACAGCAACCGGCTTTTTTCTTTACAAGTAATTATATTTTATAAAGTCGGCAATCCATATAGATCGCAGCGGAAGAAAAGGGATTCAAGGTTATTGCTGTCGAAATTGCAGGGACCATTAGTGAAGGTTATTTTGATGTATTTCACTTTAGTCGGTGTCCAAGCTACCATTGTTAGGCAGATTTGTCATCAAGCAGGATATTAAGCATCTAAAGAGAAATTAGTGATATCTTTTTCCATACATTCTTTCGGAGGCTCCTTATGAAATTTGGTTATTTTGATGATGCTCAGCGCGAATATGTTATTACCACACCGCGCACACCATATCCCTGGATTAATTATCTCGGTTGTGAAGAATTCTTTGGTATTATTTCCAATACTGCCGGCGGATACAGCTTTTACCGCGATGCCCGTCTGCGCCGATTAACACGATATCGCTATAATAATATCCCGCTTGATTGTGGTGGTCGATATTTTTACATTAATGATGGTGGTGATGTATGGAATCCCGGTTGGATGCCGATAAAGGCAGAGTTGGACAGCTATACTTGCCGTCATGGGCTTGGTTACACTCGCATTTCCGGCAGTCGAAATGGTTTGCAGGCCGATGTATTATATATGGTTCCCATGGGTGAAAATTGCGAAATTCACCAGGTGACATTAACTAATAAAACTGATGAAAACAAAGATATTTCCCTCTTTTCTCTACAAGAGTTTTGTCTGTGGGACGCTATGGATGACAGCAGTAATTTCCAACGCAACCTGTCAACTGGTGAGGTTGAGGTTGAAGGCAGCACTATTTACCATAAAACAGAATATCGCGAACGCCGCAACCATTTTGCATATTACACAGTAAATGCAAATATTGATGGCTTTGACACTGACCGCGACGCTTTCCTGGGCTGGCAGAATGGACTCCACGAAGCACAGGCCGCATTTACCGGCAGAGCGACTAATTCTATCGCCAGCGGATGGTCACCCATCGCCGTTCATCAATTGAATGTAACGTTAAAACCTGGCGCATCCCGTACTTATATTTTCGTGTTGGGATATGTGGAGAATCCGGTAGAAGAAAAGTTTATCGCACCGGGAATTATCAATAAATCCCGGGCACATGAACAAATGGCGCGATTCGCCACCGAACAGCAAGTAGAAAAAGCATTTCAGGAATTAAAAGCTTTATGGGATCAGCTACTGTCATATTACCAGGTAAACAGCGCGGACGAAAAGCTGAATCGCATGGTGAATATATGGAATCCTTACCAGTGTATGGTCACCTTTAACATGTCCCGAAGTACATCATATTTCGAGTCCGGCATCGGTCGCGGCATGGGTTTCCGCGATTCAAATCAGGACTTGCTGGGTTTTGTTCATCAAATTCCAACTCGCGCCCGCGAACGCATTCTTGATATCGCCTCAACCCAATTCGAAG
>JBIJDE010000068.1:0-15088 GCA_044344305.1 Armatimonadota bacterium | reverse complement strand
ATATGTATAAAATGGCTGATTGCGGTTCGGTACCTGTAGATGTTAAGATGGCTGTTGGCGGGTATCAGACAATTACTGTAAATCCAAAAGTACCTTTAAAAAATGGTGCGTATGCACTTGTTATAGATTTAGGTGAGTTAGGGAGACGTTTTATCACCAGTTTTATTCGTACCTTTAAGGCTAATCCTAAGCCGGTACAGTTTCCACAACTCTGTCTTGATAATGGTGAAGTGGATTTGTTGGTTAGATTAGGAGCCTCGCCCAACCGTATGGGATTTGGTTATAAACCTACCACAGACAAAGATTATCCAGAATGGTATAAACGGATGGGTGAACAATTGATGGCATTAAAAAAAGCCAATTTGGCCATTACTGTAGAATTTGGCGGTGGTGCGTTTTATGGTTCAACCCAGCCATTAGGACGTCCACGACCGTGGCTGAATGATAAAGGTGAAATGCTTGATACTAAATTCGACCTGGCATGGACACCATCATATGATGAAGATTTCAAGAAAGTAGTTAAGCAATTTGCTGTTGATTATGGTTGGCCCAAAGGTCCAATCAACGCAATGAAGTTCATGAATGAACCATGGAATGGTATCTCTATCAGTGGATGGGGTGCTGACGACATTCGTTATCGAGAAATATTTACCGCTATGGCTCAAGGAGTGGAAGAAGCTCGTAAAGAAGCAAATGTAGAAATATTGTTGGGTGGCTGTGATAGTTCATCCAATACTTTTGATAAGTTTTTTGGTGATGGCACAGATGAATATTTGAAATGGCTTGATTTTTGTTCAATCCACTACCAGGGAATGGCTCCCCCTTCAATCGTGAAGGCATGGATGAATCGCAAGTCTCCAAATGGTCGAGTTAGAATATGGGATACCGAAAGTTGGGTGGCGAATACTGATGATCGGGTTTCGGCGGTTGTGGCAACTAATCTGTCTACCGGACACGACCGGGCAGTTGGGGTATATGGCGGCAATATTGCTGATGCGCGAGAGATGTATTGGCAGGCAGTTGATATCTACGGTGAGGATGGGAAAAAGAAGCGTATACAAACAGGGAATACCTGGTCAGTTGCGGCGTCGGTTGGTGCAACAACATATTTCATCGGTGAACGACGTTTTAAAGAGTTGCTCTTTAAAAATGGACTTCCCTGGGTGATGTTATTTGACGGTAATTTGAATGATGGCAAGGTAAATATTGAAGATAGTACGGTAGTCGTGATTGGTGATTTCGGAGAAGAGTTTGGAGCGGACAACGTTCTGTTCCGCACGGCGCGTGGAATTGCGGAAATAAAAAATAAAGCAGATTTGCGTGCAAAATTGGCAGCTTTGCCTAAAGATGCTTTGCCAGAAGTTAAAATGAAAATTGAAAAAGCATTGGCTACACCGGAAGCATTAAGTGGTGCAACATTAACCATTAAATCATCTCGAAATTATTCATTGTATGACTTTTACGGCAACCCGGTTGCGTCAAAAGGCGGGAAGATTATTATACCTTTAGATCACCGCGGTTTTTTCCTGCGTGGAAATGGTAAACGTGGTAGTTTTGATTCCCTGGTAAAAGCATTACAAAAAGGAAAAATTACGGGTATTGAGCCATTGGCAAAAGAATGTTTGGATCTGACATCGCGAATTGAACAGCATCCAACATTGCAGATGCGACTGACCAATGTGCTTAATCGCCAGATAAGTGGCAAGTTAAACATTACACTTGGAAAACTTACATTGGAAACTCCAATACAAAAGATAAAGTTTAACGCTAATGAAACCAAAACAATAAATATTAAGGTGATAGGCGGTGTATCTGTGGAAAATAATACCTATCCTTTACAATGTGTTTTTGATGCCGGCAAAGATGGGAAATCTGAACATAATGAAGATTTGCATGTAAATGTAATAGCAAAACGAACTATCGCTGTTGATGGCAAACTTGATGACTGGAGTGATATTCCGGTGCAGACGGTAACCAGCCCTGGCAATGCATCTCCAACCCTGCAGGAGTTTGCCTGGCAGCCATTTAAAACTTTTGATAACTCTTTAAAGAAAGGGTATGCGACAGGTTGGCTATCATACGATAAAGATTATCTCTATTTCTCTTGCAAGGCTGTTGACAATACTGTAGAAGAAGGAATGCGCAGATATGAAACAATTAAAGAAGATGATTTCTTCTATCCTGAGAAAAGTTATGCGAAAATTGATGTGAAAGGTACAGCAATTTCTGTCCGTTGGAAAGGGAAAGTCACCCCTAAATTCAGTGAAGAATATACCTTCTCAACGGTTACAGATGATGGTGCAAGGTTATGGGTGAATGGCCAGCAACTGGTAGACGATTGGAATGGTCATGGCGACACTGAAAACAGTGGAACTATTAAGTTGGAAGCTGGGAAAGCTTATGATATAAAATTTGAATATTACGACGGTGGTGGCGGAGCAACTTCACGATTATTATGGACAAGTCCAAGTCAGAAAAAAGAAGTTATTCCATCAGTAGCATTAACGCCAGATGTGGAATCAAAAATCACTGGATTAACCGGCTTTTATTTCCGTGGAAATACCCTCAGCGGCGTGCCTGTCACCAGAATTGATAATATTGTCGACTTTCATCTCAATCAGAAAAATACCCCGGCTGATTTGTGGACAGCCACGGAAATTATGGAAGAGTATACCTGGCCGGAAGGTGTCCGCCGTTATAGTTATCGTATGGACCCGGATTTACCAGCCGGCAATTTCCCTAACCATGACAACATTCAAATAGCATTCAATGTCATACCGGACGCAGATAAACCATGGGCAATGAACCCGCCAGGAACTTTGCCAAAGTTTACAGGATATTGGGATACCGATTATGAATATGCATTGAATCCCGTTGCGGCAAAATATGGCGGCGGTACCGAGATATGGCCGCTACGGCGTCCAGACCTACCAAACAAACATTATTATCCCCATAGTCCGAAAGCACCCAATGAAGGGCCGGTAAAAGGCGGCAAATTGGTGATTATTCATGAAGGTAATACGCGAATAGCCGAATGCGCCTTGCCATGGTCAGAAATCCCTGACGTAAAGAAATCCCTTGACGCTGGAAAAACAATAAAGTTCTCATACCGCGTCAACGACAATGCCGGTGCCGATTGTATGGAACTAAGCTACAAACGCAGCGTAGCAAAACGAAACGGCTCGTTCAAGGTAGACTGGGTCGAACATTGGGCCAACGAATTAGAGTTTGCATTTGAGAAGTAAGTGAAGAAGTTAAAACAATTTCGATTTATTTTTTAAAATGGGCAATCCTGAAGTGGTTGCCCATTTTCTTAATAACTTATAGTAAATACCCAGTTACGATTATTATTTGGATTATCGTTCAGAAGTATATATAAATACTTATTTCTCATAGCATTGAATTTCATCAAATTTAACCAAACTAATTTCAAATTTTGTTAAGCAATTTATTTTCAAGATTATGTATTTCTCGGCTGCGGGCGATGGCGGTTTCTATTGCGGCTTGCAGTTCTACGTAGGAGATTGGTTTTATCAGGTATGACATTACACCGGCGCGGGCGGCTTTTTCCACATATTCTATTTCGCCGTAGCCAGATATTATTACCGTCGGGATATTATACTGGTTGCGCAAGATGCCGGCGGTGACTATACCGTCGGATTCCTGCATACCTATGTCAAGAAGCGCAAGGTCGATGCTTTTTGAGTTTACGCCTTGCAGTATTTCTTCTTCTGTTTCTGCTATACATACTACCGTGTGTCCTAATCTTTCAACTAAAATTTTCAGGCTTTGCAAAAGCAGAAAATCATCATCTGCAATTAATATATTATAAGCTGAAGAATTCATATTCTGTCACCCCCATCATGATTAGGTATTTATTATAACACAAAAATGCGGCGGTTAAGTGAACCGCCGCAAAAATACGAAATTTTAGTATATACAGTCTATCAGGCTTCAGTAGCAGATGCTACATCAGCTTCTTTTTTAACTGCTGCTAAAATCTGGGCTTTACCTTTTTCAACCATATCTTTACCTGAGTCGATCAATTGGCGACCGGTTTCAACTGTTTTTTCGCCCAGTTGTTTCCCTGTCTCTTTTACTTTCTCGCCAAGGTCGTCAGCATAAGTCTTGATGGCCTCTCGGGTCTCTTCACCACTCTGTGGAGCCAGAAGCAAACCAACAGCAGCACCTACTACAGCACCCAGTAATACACCAGCAAAAAAATCACCAGCACGCATATTCATACCCTCCTTTAATTCTCTACCTAAAATCTACCAATGATTTACCCATCAGTCAATAGTGATAAACCTTATTTCATTTTTTATCTAATAATTATTTATTCGAAACCCGGTGGGACAGACACCGTCATGGCTTCGCCACTCGGTGTCAGTCCCTGATTTACTCTCAAAAAACGTTAAATAACGATCTGTAATTTTAGAAAAATAGAGGTTTTGTAAGAACCTGTACATTAGAAAAATATATCACATTAATTACCGGGCATCTCTATTGGCAACTCTTCCACATGTGGTGTTACATCTCGCCAATTTGGACCTTCTTTCACCTCTACCACCATAGGAACGGTAAGAGTGAATGCATTTTCCATCGTTTTATGCAGCATTGCACTGACAACATCAATATATTCCATAGGTGTTTCTACCACTAATTCGTCATGAACCTGCAATAGTAAATTAATCGGTATTTCCGGGTGTGCTGCGATTTCTTTATGCAGGTGAATCATTGCTAATTTCATAATATCTGCCGCGCTGCCCTGGATAGGGGTATTAATAGCGGTACGTTCGGCGGCTTGTCGTACATTTACAACTGGCGAGTTAATTTCAGGTATCAGTCGCCGCCGACCTAAAATAGTGGTGACATATTTATCTATTTTTGCCTGTTCTACCACATCAGTCATATATTTTTTTACCCCGGGAAAACGTGCGAGGTAATTATTTCTGAACTCAGCCGCTACTTCCTGGGATGAACGTATTTGCGTCGATAACCCATAGGCTGTTGTACCGTATGGAATAGAAAAGTTGATAATTTTAGCGATACGCCGCATCTCGCGGGTTACCGCGTCTGGTGAAACATTGTATAGTTTGCATGCCGCGGCGGTGTGCAAATCTTCACCCTTTATAAATACCTCTGTCATCGCTTCATCCCCGGTAATATGCGCCAGTACCCGCAATTCAATTTGCGAATAATCGGCGGCTACCAGCATCCAACCTGGTTTTGACGGAATAAAACAGCGGCGTATTTCCCTGCCCTCAGCGGTGCGAATAGGGATATTCTGCAGATTTGGGTCGCTGCTGCTGAGTCTGCCGGTTGCTGTGACAGTCTGGTTGAAATGAGTATGAATACGAGTGGTATCAGTATGAACTAATTTTGGCAACGAATCGACATAAGTTGATTTTAACTTCGTCATTTCGCGGTATTTCAATATTTTTCGTACAATTTCATTGCTATCGGCAAGGGTAATCAGATGGTCGGCATCTGTTGAAAAACCGGTTTTTGTTTTTTTGCCTTTTGCCAGTTTTAGCTTTTCGTAAAGGATTACCTGGAGTTGTTTTGGCGAATTTATAACAAATTTTTCCCCGGCAATGTCGAAAACTTCTCTTTCAATGGTATCAATTGTTTTTGCCATTTCATAGGATAACTCATGAAGAGTTTTTGTTTCCAAGGCTATTCCCTGCATTTCCATCTCGGCGAGGATATACATTACTGGTTCTTCAATATCCCAGTATAATGAGTTCATTTCCTTCTCAATTAATTCTGTTTGGAACTGTTTCGCCATCGGCAGCAGGTATTTTATGGAGTTGTCTGTGATAATTCGGTCAAATTCATTCGCGCGCCACCATGCCTGATATGCCGGCGTTTCAATGTTAATCATATTTATTTCGCGGATAACTTGTGCCATTTCTGGACGACTGGTGGGATCTAACAGATATTTTGCCAACTCAAGGTCAAATATTTTGCATTTTATATCAATATTTTCATGTTTCAGCAATGTTATAAGATTTTTACCGGCCCAAGTGATAGCAGTAAATGAACTATCTTCCAATAAAATATTAAATTGCTGCATTATGCCAATTTTGTCTGGCAATATTGATGTTTCTCCCGGAGTGTCATCAAATAGCGATGTCATAGCACCGCCGGATTGTCGGAGTTGTAAAAATGCACCGGATTTTTCGGTAGCGATAATAATTCCCGCTAATTTATCTTCCAATGTGCTGATAGGTATGAACAAGCCTCTATTTTCTTCCTGCATTTGTTTTAATATTGCGGCGGCATCTTTTGCATCTTTAATGAGTGTCATACCACTGAAATCTGATGTGTCGGCCTGGTGAGTATTAACCATTGTTACATCATGGGTCAGGCGCGACAGCAGGCTGCGAAAGTTTAATTCTGTGAATAACTCAAACAATTTACTATTGTCCCATTCGTGATAACTGAACTCATCAAAATCTGGCGGGGTCAAGTCGATTTCAGTTTTGATTGTTGCTAACTCTTTGGATTGACGCGCTTGTTCTTCATAAGTAATCAGAGCCAAACCATTTTTGCCGGGTATTTTATCTTTATTATCCAACAGATTTTCTAATGTGCCATATTCATTCAACAGTTTTGTAGCGGTTTTTTCACCTATTCCGGGAACACCGGGTATATTATCAGATGAGTCACCAGTTAACGCTTTCCAGTCCGGAATAGATTCAGGTGGCACACCAAATTTTTCGATAACTGCGTCACGGTCGTAAATGGCAGTCTCGCTCATGCCTTTTTTTGTTGTAAGTACATGAACGCTGTCATTCACTAATTGCATAAGGTCGCGGTCGCTGGTAACAATCAGCGATTTAATATTTATCTTCTCCGCAATCTTTGCCAAGGCTCCCATTACATCATCCGCTTCTTCCTTTGCCACAGAAAATATGGGAATATGCATTGCGTCGAGTATTTCATGAGCCATGGCGATTTGCGGTCTCATTTCGTCTGGCATCGGCTTGCGGTGGGCTTTATACGCGTCAAATGCTTCTTTGCGATGGGTGACTTCCGGCAAGTCAGTTGCGACTACCAGGTAATCTGGTTTTATGTCATCAATCAGCTTTAATATCATTGTTACCAGACCGTAAACAGCATTTGTCGGTTTGCCTTGCTTGTTTGTCAATGATAAAGGTAAAGCAAAGAATGCTCGGTAAAGCAAGCTGTAAAAATCGATAATAGCTAATCTTTTTTCTGACATTATGTTTCCTTTATTTCACTGCCAATGTGCAGTATTCTTCCAATAATCGTCTATATAGCCGGTAGTCGTCAAGAGATACTGCTGGCGGGGTCTGGTGGTCGCATGACGGTATGTAGCGTCCGCTTTTCATGGCCGGCAATATTCTTTCGAACTCCTGCCGTATAGCATCCTCACCCAGGTGCATTACGGTCTTATCAAAACCACCCATCATTATCCATTCCGGATGCTGCTCGCGAATTCTATTCACATCAACGCCGGCCATTCTTTCTAACGGTAATATTCCTTTTAAACCGATCTCTTCAAACCAGCAGATGAGCGGTTCTACGTCGCCGTCGCTGTCAATTATAGGTAAAATGCCACGTTCTACTATTGCAGGAATTATTTTCTTGTAATATGGAGCAAGAAATTCGTCGAACATATTTTTTGACAGCATTGGTCCATGGTTATATGACATATCTTCAGCGAATGTCAGGAAAGTAGGCTGGCAATATTCGCAAAATACTTCCAGGCAGCGCAGATGATAATTTGCCATATCTTCATTAATCATGTGCATTGCTTCCGCATGGTCAAAAAATGCATAAAAATGCGGTTCAATCCCAAATAATACTCGCGGCCACCAGAAGAAACCTTGCAATGTAACCCAGGTAAAACAGTCACCTTTTGCCTGTTCTGCCGCAATCTTTGACCAGTTATCACGGTCAAAATAAACTTCTTCAGGATATAAATTAGGACGAATCGCCAGGTAATCATCCATATTTTCAATGAAATATGAATTATGGCCATCGCTGCACTTACTATTTACCCCGGGACCAACTGGCCAGAACCAATGCTGATAATCAACATCAAGGTTCCAATATTTTTTTATGCCGATATTATCCAGTTCTGATGGCATCCCCTGACTTTTCCAGTTATTGGCAGTTTTATCCCACCATCCTGCCCATTCAACAA
The DNA here is from genome assembly GCA_044344305.1 of Armatimonadota bacterium. Taxonomy (GTDB): domain Bacteria; phylum Armatimonadota; class Hebobacteria; order CAIYQO01; family CAIYQO01; genus JBAXQQ01. Next base: position 6,909 of record JBIJDE010000068.1, on the reverse strand, counting down.
CTGGCAAACGGTCGTCCGGCATTTCACCATTCAGCACCTTGGCAAATCTTGTAAAAGCATTTTCAGCCATCATAAAACCTCTTTAGCGAATCTTTGAGTTATATTTCCATTATAATCACAGTAAGAAAAATATATTTTAACAGGCTCTTTCAAAACCATACTAATTATTCAATCAACCAAACCACCCCCTGCCCCCTCCTTGGCAAGGAGGGGAGTTATGGTAGTTACTTGATAAAATAATAACTACTTTAATAATCAAAACCTTTATTTCAAACTCCCCTCCTTGATAAGGAGGGGTGGCCGAAGGTCGGGGTGGTTTTCGCCTACCACAAACCTGAAACATAAACATCTAAAATATAGGTTGTGCAAAAGTCTCTTAAAATAGTCACTTCGACAAACTCAGTGACCCAACTGAAAACTTAACACTTGTCCAATTTATTGAGTTTAAGGTTTAAGGTATTATTATAATCTGATAACTGTACCGCCGGTATTTCCGGAGTTCATAACCGCACTGACAAATTCGATAGTTTTTAATCCACATTCAACAGGCGTCACAGCTTTTTCTTCACCACGAATAGCCGCAATGAAGTTTGCTGTTTCGCCAAAATACGGATCATCAGTTATATTAATTATCTCAGTGTCCGTTTTTTCGCCATCAACATAAGTAAATACCGCATCATTTGCACTGGTGAAATCGGCAGTAACTTTTTCACAAATAACGCTGAACTTTGATATCCATTGCATGGGTATGGCGTTATTACTGCCTACGATACTGCCTAAACCGCCGGATTTGAATAGAATTGATGATACGCTGGTATCTTCTACGGTGTAATTCGGGATATCCTGGTGGCTGATGTTAGCAGTAAATGCGGAGACTTTATCTGGCAATCCCATGAAATAAATAGCCATATCATAATTGTGAATAATCTGTTCGAATACCTGACCGCCACTTTTGTTAATGTCTCGCCACCATGGGGTATGCAACGAGTTGCAGATGAAACTGGCTGTGTATAAAGTCGGTTTACCAGCAGTGCCGTCTTTCAGCATTGCTTTCAGCTTTTTTACCGCGCCGCCAAATCTCTGGTGATAACCCACTTGCGACACTGTGCCGGCTTTTTTGATAGCATCGACCATTGACTGTGCATCGCTGATACTTAATGCAATCGGTTTTTCTAAAAAGGTGTGAATCCCTTTTTTCGCAGCCGCTTCCACTTCACCGTTATGGGCAAATGGGGGAAGGCATACATAAACAGCATCCAGGCTGGCGTCATCATACATTTGATTCCAGTCAGTAAATACTTTCGCATTTTCATTAAGCTGACTGTTTAGTTGTTTGGCAGTTTCCAGATTAGTATCACAGACAGCGGTAATTGATACGCCGTCAATTTTTTGCAGGTTTCTGCTGTGAACGCCACCCATATAGCCAGCGCCGATAATTCCAACTTTCAACATTTTAATACCCCGATAAATTATTCGATATTATCTGCTGTTTCATATTGGTTTGAGTTCGCGGTCAATAATGAAATCTGTCGGTCCAACCATTCCCGCATGCGAAAAAATACCGTAACTGCCGCGTCATGTTCCTGTGGTTCCAATGAATATTGTGCCGTATCAAGTTGGTCAACGATTTGCGCAAATGTCATCAGCAAATCGGCACCATTCATTGTGATATTGGCATTTTTCTTCATCTTGGCATATTCAGGATCCATCATTATTTTGCGTACTTCAGCAGTAGAGATCGATTCATCATTTTTAACAGCGCGCACCGCTCTCCGCACATCACCTGGTTTTGCGGATACTTCGATAGCCATATCTGCCAATTCAACCTGGTCTTCGCGTGGCAGTCGTACTACCTCGGCAAGTGATTCCGTGGGCAGATTTGCACCGGGCCTGTTTTCTGCTCGTAATCCAATGCGAAGATTTTCCGCTTTTTCAGTACGGTCAATCATACTGCGTGGAATGCCCAATGCCTCGGAAATACGTTCTGGAGTCCAGCTTTGGCGCAACATTTTATTAATTGCGCGAAATCTGTCTTCCTTGGTTAACGCAACGCCGTGGCCAAGGTTTGCCTTAACGGCAATAGCAAAACAGTTCTCGAGTGGTTCATCGACGTATTGTACACCGATGGTGTAAACCTGGGCGCGTTTTGCTGCTTCTACCCGATGCCAACCATCAATCAGCTTGCGGCTTTCACGATGTACCAGCACCGGCGGCCAGATTACTTCGCGAAATAACAAAGCATAATGGTCGACAACTTTCTGGTCAATTCCCTCATGACGCGGATTTAATGCCCGGTCACAGATAATATCATTAACATTAATTTTATCCATTTATTTTCCATTTCAATAGGACAATTACATCACTATTTATTGATTTTCGTCAGATATTTCCACACTATTGGGAAATACTTCTTTCATTCGTTCGCCAACTATATCGCGATTATTTACCGGGGCGGTTTCTTCCACATGTTCCGGTGGTGGCAATAATTCGATTTCCTGTGCTGCCGCCGGTGATTCAGCAACCTGTGTTTGTGTTTCAACTTTATCAAGTTCGACCTTTATTGTAATAGTCGAACGGAAAAAAGTTGATACACACTTATCGCACACCTCTTTTACTTTGGGTCGTTCTAAGACCTGGTCACGGGCAAATGGGCTGGGGGTGGTAAGAATTAATGTGCCGCCATTTAATTCTGATGCTACCACTTTATCCATGACAATGGATTTCATTTTTTCCAATTGCGGGTTTTTACCCATCCAATCTAAGAATTGCGGCCAGCGTTTTTTGATATCTGCGATTGTTATTTCACCGTTGCTGCTATCACTTGTTGCTTCCGGTGCAATCATTACAGTCGGTTGCTGTTGTCGGGGTTGCGGTTTAGCCGCAGGTGTAGCATTGTTTTCCTGCATATCCGGTTGATATGTTTGTACTGGCGCAGGTTTTGCCTGATACGCGGGTCTTTGTACTGGCGCGGGTGCTGGCGCGGCAATTTGTGCTACCGGTTCATCTGCCATTATACGTAAAAAACTCAACTCCAATGCTAACCGCTGCTGGCTATTCCAGCGCAACTCATTTTCTGCTTCACACAGCAAAGATATTGCTCGCATTACAGCAAATTGATTGGTAATTGATGCTAATTTTGCCATTTCATCGCGCTGTTCATCGGAAAACTCAATCAGGCTGTCTCGTCCTGCAATGATTACCCGCAATAAATTTCTCCAGTGCTGTACTAATTCACCCACTAATTGTGGTACGTCTTTACCCTCAGCCATTATTCGATCGAGAAGTGTAAATAGCATAGGCGCATTTTTTGTCAGCACGACATTGCCGAATTCTATCAGTAAATCAAGGTCGATGCCGCCTAATATATCGCGAACATGACGTGCGGTGATATGCTGACCGGCGTATGATGATGCCTGGTCTAACAGGCTCAGCGCGTCGCGCATTCCACCGTTAGCCGCACGTGTCAGTAGTTGCAATGCTTCTTCTTCAATTGTCCAACCTTCAGACTCGGTAACAAACCGCAGACGTCCGACGATATCCTCGCGAGTAATGCGGTGAAAATCAAATCGCTGACAACGTGATAGAATAGTCGCTGGCAATTGATGTGGGTCAGTGGTACATAGAACGAATACAACGTGCGCTGGTGGTTCTTCCAATGTTTTAAGAAAAGCATTAAATGAATCGCGGGTTAACTGATGAACCTCGTCTACGATATAGAATTTTTTTCTTAATTCGACTGGCGGGTAATTAACCTGCTCGCGTAAATTGCGAATATCGTCAATGTTACGGTTACTGGCGGCGTCAATCTCGACCACGTCCAGTGCCGTGCCGGTACGAATAGCAACACAAAAATCACAAACATCGCAAGGTTGTTCGGTAGGGCCGTTAACGCAGTTCACAGCTTTTGCCAGTACCCGTGCCGTACTCGTTTTCCCGGTACCGCGAGGCCCGCAGAAAAGGTATGCATGAGATACACGGTCGCTGTGCAATGCGTTAGCTAAAGTATGTGTCACGTGCTGTTGACCAATTAAATCGTTAAACCCACGTGAACGGTATTTTCGGTAAAGTGATTGGTAAGCCATAGTTCCTACATTTTCATAATTAAGGTTGCTTATTTTACCAAAATTCGCCGGTTTTGCCAAAGATTGAAAAAAGAAAATAAAGAATAAAACTTGACATACACTGGTTATGGGTAGTAACTTATTCATGTTTACTCATACAATACAGGTATTTCGCTTTGTTATATATTTTGTAGGGGCAATCCCTTGTGGTTGCCCGTATTTCCTGAACACAAGTGAAATTCCTGATAAAATAAAAGTTAGCTATATACAAAATTGATGAGTAAAAAATCGGAGGAAGCAAAATAAAACCTGCTTATTCACCCCCTTTTATAATAACATCTGCCATTATTTCATTAATTGCAGATATATCAAATCTTATAGGACGTCTATCGGCAATTGATGAGATTTCTAACAATCTTCGCTTGCGTAGGATTAACCGTATACGTACAATACAAGGTTCCCTCGCGATTGAAGGAAATACCTTGACAGAGACACAGATTACGGCAATTCTTGATGGTAAAAAAATAATTGCGCCACCTCGTGAAATTCAGGAAGTTCGCAATGCAATAAAAGTATATGATATGCTGGAAAAATTAGATCAATTTTCTAAAGAATCATTATTGGATGCTCACATGGTGTTGATGACCGGGTTAATAGATAATCCGGGGAACTTTCGTTCTGACGGTGTTGGTGTAATGGCTGGAGAGACTGTTATACACATGGCACCACCAGCAAATCGCGTATATTCATTAATGACAGATTTACTTGACTGGTTGAAAAATACTGATATTCACCCGCTTATAGCAAGTTCTGTTTTTCATTATGAATTTGAGTTTATTCATCCATTTTCGGATGGGAATGGTAGAATGGGACGATTATGGCAAACATTAATTTTGAGTAAGTTTAATTCAATATTCATCAACCTCCCTGTTGAAAGTATTGTTTATGAGTACCAATCGGAATATTATACAGCATTAAATAAAAGCACATCAAATGCAGAATCATCTGTATTTATTGAATTTATGTTAAGAATGATTCATCAATCGATGAAAAATCTACTCACCCCCGAAGTTACCCCCGAAGTCACCCCCGAAGTCGCGAGGTTGCTGCAAATATTAAATGGTGAAATGACACGTAAGCAAATTCAATCCATACTTGATTTAAAAGATGAAAAACATTTTCGAGAAAAATACCAACAACCCGCAGTTTCTCAAGGACTAATTGAAATGACTATCCCTGAAAAACCGAACAGCAAACTGCAAAAATACAAGTTAACTCCAAAAGGTATGAGTTATAAAATGATGAATCTTATATAAAGAATGAGATTGACATAATGGTATACATCATAGATGAAACAGATAATCTGTAAACGAAGTCTGATATTTAATTATAAGGTTGTATAGTTAAATGAGAAAAATAGAAAAATCTATTAGCGATATCATAGTGAGTGATATTAAAAGATATCCAATCTGGGAGTATTTTTATGATGACATACGTTGCTATGATGAATCATGGGTTAGACCGGTAGAGAAAATTCCTGTTGACGCACTTGATAATCGGATTATTGGAATACAAGTACGTTTGGCAAATGATGAATATCATTGGGCTATTATAGAAGACATTTATTTAGAGAATGAGATATTAACGCGTCATTTAATATCACTCGATATTTTTTACCATGATAAATGGTTCCCTTTATCCACACATGGTATAGATTATCATCGGTATGGTCCTCAACAATTTGCAGATTTCTTAGGCTTACCGATGGATAAGGTGTTTCCTATCAGTTATGACTTTACAAATTTAGTTTCTTATAGCAATAGTCAAACTATAGGGAAAATACAAAAAGAACCGATTGAACGTTTATCACATGATGAAATAAGTCGTATGATTAACGATCATCTGAATAAAACAATATAGCGACAAATAATGTAGGGGACGGATTATTAATTGAAAATTGATGGATATAGTTAACAAAACAGTCAAAAATTTATAAAAATTTCAGTATTTTGAAAACAGAATAATTACGCCACTACATGGTATGCTTATGAACAACAAGTTTCAGAGCGCAGATATTTAGTGCTGATAGTATCTGAATGTAATACCTTTCTGATAACCTTGCAATAATACTAAATATGGTTTTTGCTATAGTAAAAATGTTTAAGGATAGAAAATGAAAGCTGTTATTAAATGTGAAAAGTTTGATGATAAGGGAAATATAGGTGACCTATTTATTTACTTTTCAAATAAAACAGAAAATTTAGAAGGAGATGTAAATATATGAGAAATAGAAATAAAAAGCTAATCTTGATAGCAATAGTTATTGCTGTTTTTTCTTTAATCTTTATCCCGACCAAGTTAGCTGTTGGATATGATAAGTTGAATACAAAAGATAATTACATTATCTGTAAAAGAGTAAGGACTACCGGTTTCGATTGGGAAATTATTGGTGGATCGCGCAATTACTATTCAAAAAATGAATATGTAGAAATAATTAATGATTTACCAGCAAAGGAGTATAGTTACAGTATTTTACATGGGCAAAACGAATATTTGTTTTATGGTGAATTTATCGGGCAAGATAGTTTTTATGGGGAAAAGTATCGGAAGTTCAAAGTTATTAAATGGAATATTATAGTTCCTGTAAGAAGGTATTCTATTCGCAAATTCTTTGCACCAAAAACATATCTTACAATACTTGATTTTATTGATTAAATAGATAGGGACAAAATAGATAGGGTCAGGTTATCTATTAATTGAAAACAATAGGTGATTCGGGGCCAACTACGCAAAAAACTTACCTCTCCCAGCTATTTTTCAAATTAGGAGTAATAGTAAGGGTGGGGGT
>JBIJDE010000080.1:0-13518 GCA_044344305.1 Armatimonadota bacterium | reverse complement strand
GATGAACGCAAAGCAGAAGTTACCCACGGTCAGCTACCTGTTATCATGGGAGACTCTACCCAGATGGATCAATTATTCCAGAATATTATCAACAATGCTATCAAGTTCTGTCAGGATACCCCAAAAATACATATCAACGCAGTACGTGAAGATAATAATATGTGGCAGATTTCAATTAAGGATAATGGTATTGGCATTGAACCGCAATACGCTGAACGTATTTTCGTGATGTTCCAGCGACTGCATACGCAGCAGGAATATTCCGGCACCGGAATAGGGTTGGCAGTATGTAAAAAGATTGTTGAACGCCATGGCGGTAGAATATGGATAGAGTCCGAGAAGGACAAAGGCACTACATTCTTCTTTACTTTGAAAGGGGCTTAGAAAAATTGCAAATTGGAAATGGCAAATGGCAAATGGCAAATTAATTAAAAATGCAAAATTAAAAATTAAAAATTGGAAATGATGAAATATGAATCCCTTGCGAGGGAGACATTCAATAATAATTTAAAATAATTCCTAAAAAATTAAGATATTTGTGAATAATGCTTGACTACACACGTATCAATTGGTATTATTTACCCCGTGCTTTGAACACAACGTGAGGAGTGCTATTAAAAATGGCAAAACAAGTAAACATTGAATCCCTGAGTGCATTAAGTCCAGACATGGACAAGTTTCACGCTTTTGAGCGCGAAGTGATTGGCGGCATTTACCGCGAAATCGATCAGCGCAAAGAAAAGTCAGAAATCGCACGTGTTAACCGTGAAAAGAAAGCTAAGAAGAAACGTCAGCGCGCAGCAGCCGCAGCCGCTTAATATTAGTTTCTTTATAGGTTTAACTTTATACAGCCCGCTGTTGTAAAACAGCGGGCTTGTGCTGTATGTGGCGGGTGTAAGTTTTTAGTTTTCAGTTTTCAGTTTTCAGTTTTATCTGAGTTTACACAATTTATACAACAATCATCTGAAAACTGAACACTTAACACTTAACACTTAACACTAAATTACCGCCAAAACGACGCTTTGTAGAACGGGCTTTCATTGAATGCTGATTTGTAAGTTACGAATGACAGGTTGGCTACGGTTTCGCTGGCTTTTCCGGGGGTGTAATAGGCATACAGGTTACGACGGAATGGCCAGGTGCATGTTATAGGGTAGACGCCGGGGGTTTGACTTTTCACTGACGTTGGGAAAGTGAATGTGTTTGACGGGCCAATTTCGATTGCAAGGATATCCACCTTTTTCAAATCGGCAAACGCGGCCGAAACTATGCCGATACCCAAGACGTCATTTGCAACCTTATCTACAATACCACAATCATTTCTGCAATAGACACCGCGGAATGTATCGGCATCGCTTTTACTGCCTTTGATAATTCTGCTGACATAGCCTACCTGGTCTACCGTGCCGCCATCCTTATAATATGCTCCAAATCCACCTTCAGATAATGACCCGGCGATTGTTACCCGCGACCTGTCAGTTTTATTCTGCAGGTATAACTGCCAATCATTCTTCTTATTAATTCCATAACCATCCGATTGTATGATGGTCTGTAAATCATTTAACTTGATTAACCGCCATTTGCCTACACCACCGGAACGATTAAAACTTTGCTTTGTCAGGTCAATGGTTCCTGCATTAATTGTACAATTCTTATTAACAATCACCACCATAGCGTCAACGCCAATCTGAACGCGGGAAACCTGGCCGCCAACTGAATTTGGCGCAATGCCCGCGACGACGCCTTCCAGGTAATCTGACGGACGTTTGTTGCCATCTAACGAGCCATTGAAGCCGTACACCTTGTACTTAAAGCCAGTTCTCATTTTCTTTGCCACTTCACCGGCGGCGGAAAGAATAGGGCGGGTTACCGGGTCACCACCAATATAAGTCATGGTCTTGGCTTTTTCTGCCGGTGTGATGTTGCCAAATGGCTGATTGATTGCTCCCCCCAGTCCAGCGGCAGGATTATCTACCAATCCCAATGCAGTTGCCATATAAAATGCGCGAACCACACCGCTTTGCGAGTCTTTGTTAGAAAAATTCTCATTATCAGGATTTGAAGCTGCATGCCCATCCGCATATCCAACAATAACACTGCCATGGTGCCGTCCCACCGGAGTAACAGCCAGTTTCGGTCCCATCTCTTCAGAGGCAGCAACATTGCTGAATATCATGGAAGCACCGCCGACTACTCCGCCACCGCCATAAATATTACCCTTTTCAGAAGAAGCAACGGCAGGATAAGGTATTCCGGGATTTACATCGCAAAGAATACCAACCTGGGTAGGCTGCTTGATAGCTTTCTCGCTGATACCGGTACCATCAGCATTCAGAAGAGAAGCGTTATAACCATAACAGATAGGCATTTCTAAATCAGAAACCATCTCCGGGCAAAACATCATTTCGCTTGAGGTTATTACATCAGTTCCACCTTTGATATAGGTGATAATGTCACCTGCCCAACCAGTATAAGTTGGGGAAAAAGAACCATTTGCAAGACGTTTGTAAAGTCCAGGAAGACGAAGTTTGTTATCCTGTGAATACATAGTGACAGCCATCGACAACTGTCGAAGGTTTGATGTACAGGTGGTTTGGCGGGCACGAGGGTGTCTACCGCTACAACCTCTGAGAAGCCACATTGGTGCGGTAATAATTAATACTACAATCAACACCACTAAAACCAACGAGATTTCCAGGCAGGACGCTCCGAAATTTTTTGTACGCATAATCATTCTCCTTTGATATAATTGCAAATAAATAAATAATAATTCCTGCCTCTACTATAATTATTTATTCCCTGTTAAACAATGTGATAGTTCAAGAGAAGATTAATGTTGGGTTAAGATTTGGTTAAGTTGGGGGGATGTGAGTAAATACTGGGAGTCGGGACAGACACCTGTCTGGCTTCGCCATTTGGTGTCAGTCCCTAAAAGCAAACAACTTAAAAAATACAGTCACAGTTTGGAACTGGGCGGGAGCCCGGCGAACCCTTGTTTTACAAGGAATAATTGGCAGTTTTATTGATTTTAATCAAGACACTGCCGAATTAGCCGGGCTTCACCCCTTTCCAAACTGTGACCATATCTGAAAACGATATTCACAGAGGATTTTGCAAAACCCCGATGGGACAGACACCTGCCTGGCTTCGCCATTTGGTGTCAGTCCCTAAAAGCTTCTCCAATTTTTAATTTTACATTTTCAATTTTTAATTAATCAGCCATTTACTTGATCGGTGGCAAATCAGCCTCTGTTCTCCCCAGGACTATCTGGTCATACGCGGCACCGCCGCCTTCTGCGCCTATGCTCATGGATTGCAGGCGGATTGTTTTTTTATACATATCCCACAGGTCGACGCGGACTACTGTCCATTTTTGCGGCGGGGTATCGGTGATTATCTTTTCTACCAGAACTCCATTGTTCCATTTGTATTTACCGGCGGTAAAGGCAAAACCGCCGCCGGGCCAGGCACGGCCTATCAAAAATGTTATGCCGGTGGTTTGCGGGCTTAATGCTTTCCAGGCGAATTGCAGGTAGCGGTATTGTCCGGGTTCCGGTTTTTCTACTATTTCAAAATCCCAGTTGGGGATGACGTGGCCGAATGGCGGTATATAGTTCGCCCCGGTATTACCGGCGGCGGTGAGTGACATTGATTTACCGCCAGAATAGGCATCATCATATTTAAAGGCAAATGGTCGTCCCGGATAATTCAACGACTTCATTTCAGCTTCTTTTTCGTCAAACAGTATCGCCAGCGGTCTTTTCGCCACCACATCGGGGTGGGACGCACCCAGTATTTCACCGTGGAAAACCAACTCACCCAGGCGGATATTGCCCACCGGCCAACTGGCTCCGCCGGTGCTGATAAAGCGGAACTTTGCCGCTTCTATCGACTTTTCAAAGGTGTGGGTATGCACCGCGGAGTTTGACAGCATATACGGACCGTCAATCCACTGTTCCTTGTCGGTATCCCAATATTGCAGTTGAACATCGCGCATCCAGGATTCCGGATGGTCTTTGTCTTCTACAAATGTTATCCCGGTCAATTTTATCTGTGCACGGAAAGTATCAAAGACGATGGTCAGTTTGCTGACCCAGCCTGAATCTATCATATTGATTTCTGATGAGGTTATCCACGGCACCGGCGGCGCGTCTGGTTTGCCATCGCGAATCATTTCTATTTTATTTTTCCATTCCGGTCCCCGGGTGCTGCCTTCCCACATCGCGGTGATGGTGGCACTGGTATCTTTCAGCAGGTTCTTGTCGATACTGGCTGACAACTCGTTAGCATTCCCCCACCCTGTCATCTTTATAGTCGGGGTGTTATCGATTGCCAACAATTTTGGCCGGATATCAGTCTCTGCCGGTTGTGCCAAGATGCGCCATTTCTGGCTATATGCCCCGTCAAGACGTGTTACCACGCCCATCCAGGTGGCAACCAACAAATCACCATTGGGCATCCATGCTGCGGTTGGTAGCGAGTTTAAATCTTGTTCATGCAGCAATGTTCCCTGAACATCGAATATATACAAACTTCCCATTTCGCTGCCAACCGCGATGCGTTTACCATCTGGCGAAATCTGCGGGTTGCGCAAGGTGTCATCGGCCGCGAAGTTCCACACCAGTCCGGCATCGGCAGCGTAGCATTTCAGTGAACTGCCATTGGTCACCACTACGGTAGAGCCATCCGGCGATAATGCCAGCGCATCGGAAGCGGTGACAAAGGTATTTATCAACTTGCCATCGCGAATTACAAATACCCGACCGCCGTCGCTATCCCCGCGAAGTGCAATAGTTTTGCGGTCAGTGCTGACGATACCGCTTTGCAATGCACCTACTTCGGATAGTTTCAAACTCCACAACTTTTCACCGGTGGCGGCATTATACGCCGTCGCCGTCGCGTTAATCATCGTCAGCAAGGTTTTACCGTCAATCGCCAGCAGATAATTTTTCTTACGGGTAGTTTTCCACCAATCCTGGCTCCATAATAGTTTTCCGTCGCGATTCCATACCGCCAGACCCAAATCGCCAGAGCTTGCCACCCAACCACCGTCTGGTGCAGTAATGAAATTATTGATATTATCCAGCAATGACTTGCCGAGGCACCATGCCACCGCTCGTTTTGGCAAACCATATAAAGCAAAGCGGCGTTCCGCTTTGCCTGCCGCGTCCATCATATACAAATGGTAACCTTCAGCAGTATTAAGATCATACCCCTGGACGGCAAAACCGCCGCCTGCCGCCTGCGGCCCATAAGCGAAATGGTTGCCGATGCGCTGCTGCCATTTCACTGCACCGGTATTCAGGTCTAACGCGTACAGGTTGTTGTCCCAATTCATTGCGTTTATCACGCCGGTGGTACCATCAGCCAGAATGGCGATATCTTTCATGTGCGGTCCGAATGCGGTTGCAGGAATGTTATATGTTTTACTTGTGCTGGCACCGATAGCATTGGCAACTGGACCTGCCGCATCTATTGCAGCAATATTCATTTCTGCTGGTTTTGCGGGAGCAACGGCAATAATTTGCTTAACTTCTTTGCCGGTTATCAATTCTGTTGCCATTAAAGTAACTGTTGCTGTCGCTGTTAATGGAATGCTGGTGATTCCTTTCGTACCATTTGGGTCTGCAGTTATAAAACTTTCATCAAGTATTATGCCATCAGCAGATAACAATCTTATCCGCAATGGAATACCGGCTTGTATCGGTTTTCCTTTAATATCCTGAACAAATGCAGTCCATTTCAACATCTGACCTGCTGATACAGACTTAACTGAACCGATTGCTACCTGCGAGATCGGTGCTGGTAAAATAGCGTATAACCGCGCCGGCATGGAACGCAAATCTGCCTGAACTATCGGGTCGGTCTTTGCACCGGCGGGTGATACCTGCTGTCGTGCGAAAACGTCATAGACTACATTGCCACCGGCATTTATGGTAACCGGGGTAATGACCGGCATCCGCTGGGACATGATAAGTCCTACCCGCCATGCCAGAGCGGAGTCAATATTAAGCATGGTGTTATTAACCACCCACAGGAAACGTCCTTTTCCGGATATTCTTTCTGTGAGCATTATTTCCGGATTATCCACCCCGGCAACCGGCTTAATCGCCGCCATTTTTTCATTCAATTTCCCCGCTTCTTCTTTAAAATAACCGGGGAACCGGAAATATGAACTGTCATCCTGCCAGGCGTGGGGATCATTTTCCACTTTATTAAAACTGAATCCCAACGGGGTGAAACCGGCTACTAATTCAGCGCGGCAGTTACCATCATAAAATACCGGGGTGCCTTTCGCTTTCGCTTCATCCAGCACTGCCTGCAATTTCGGATCCCACTGTACCCGCTGACCCACCAGCAAAATAGCCGAGTATTGCTTCATTGTATCAGCGGTGATATCCTCGCCAAATACGAAACTCGCCGGACGATGCGCATACAAACAGGCATTGTAAGCCTCGAATAAGCGGTCAAAATAAAGCCCGCCAATAGATTTCCAGCTATCAATGCGCAACATACGGGTGGATGCCAATATTGCCACCTTGTCATTATTTTTAGTTGTTGTCATCCATGGACCGTAATTTTTCAACAGATTGTTTAATGTGCGGTGAATAGACACCACGCCAGGACCGGTTGCGCGGACATCGCTGGCACCGCTGCCGCCCATGCCGTGAATATCGCCGGATTGCCCGACGCCATCAGCACCGCGCATCACCATCTGCAGTATCGACGGGAATATCATGCCGCCGGTGCCGTCATCATTCCACACCTCGGGGTGTCCCCAGGCGCGTTTGCCCGGACGTTTGTAAAAATCGACATTGTGCGGAGTAACCTGCGGCGGTTGTACCTGTTCTGCCTGGTATTGCAGGTCTACTTCATCTGAATTGGCGAAAGTCAGTGGTGGAATTATTCCCGGTTGGCGATAAGGACCGGTGATACCACTGATTTTACCCGGAGCTACTTTCTGCAGCGTAGCGTCAAATTGTTTCTCCGCATCAATCGCGTAATTAACCCAAATATCAGATACTTTATCCAAAATCGGATCCCATGCACCTGTGTCATTGGCCACCTTCAGTGCTGCTGTGTAAGCGGCTTTGTCTTCTGGAGTTTTAGCTGCCGCGGCACCAGATGGATCAATCCACCAGTTTGCCGCCCAACTCCAGCCACGGAAAGCGGGGTATGACGCCATATTATTACACACGTCAGTAATCGCTTTTTCATATTCTCCCGGCTTGCGAGCATCAAAGCTGGTGCCCACCGGCAACCCGGCATCCATGTACAGCAATATCGCGCGTTCCTCTGCACCATAGGCACCATATCCAGCGATTGCCTGTTTTATCGGGTTTTCCATCTGTGCTTTTTCCGGGGCAATGGATAATGGGTCTTTTTTCAGCTTTGCCATCTGGTCGTCGGTATTAACATTTCGTTCAAATTGCCCAAGGACGCCAGAACCGCCATGCCCCATGCGGTCTACATACATGTTGTAATTAAGTTTCTTCAGGTTATCAAGTGTTGCGGCGATATTAGTCGGCGCGTCATAGATTCCGCCGCCGAGGAAACTGGTGCCGTAGTCGCCATACTGCATAATATTGAATACCGGCGCGGTGCGGATGCCGGGGCCGATAATTAATGGCTGATCCGCGATGGTAAAACCGGGAACTTTTGCGGTAACCCGGTAATTGCCGGGAGCAATAACAGAAGTAATATTTTTATTTACAGATGCCTTTACCGCCAGGTCTTTTACTGTCTTCACTTTTTCTTCATAAAGTATGCGGGAACCGTCAGTCAACTGCAATGTCACCTGTTCCGGAATATTTTCCGCCTTTGGCGTGCGAACAATTACAGACAGGGGAATTTCCTCTCCCTGCCCGTAATACAACCGGTTTGCCGGTGAAAATATTGATACCGACCCTTTCGCGTCCGGTTGGCGCACCTCGATGATTGCCTGCACCTTATATTCTGAATCAACCCCGGCCAATCCCGGGGATACTTTTATCTGATACAATCCGCCGGCATCGGCAGGAATTGTGACTGCGCCATCTTTTATTACAAGTTCGCTGAATTTTGGAGTGTTGAATTGGCGCCACCACACCCGCATTTTCGTGGTATTTTTCTTACCATAAGTATCAAGATTTATCGTTATGGGAATATTCTGACTGGCGGTCCAGACATCTGACGGATAGCCTACTGTCAGCTTTTCCACATCCGCGCTGGCAGCGCTTTTAAATTCGCCGGTATTGCTGTAAACCTGAAAAAGTTCTACCGGATGGTTCCGTTTGATAATTACTTCATCGCCATAAACCTGCAAATCAGTAATTCTTCCTTTTCTATCACCTATCTGCAGTTTTATCTCGCCCGCCGGTTTGCCATCGGTATCATATATTTTTACGGTGTCACTATTGTAGGCAATTACATATAATTTGCCATCTTTGTCTACATCAAACGCACCGCCGTAACCACCCCAGGGGTCGCCGCCAGTGCCGGCACTCATACTCCACAGTTTATTGCTGTCAAAATCAATGACGGTAATGGTCCCGAACCGGTTGCTGATGTAAAACCTTTTCCCGGCTTCCCATACCCGGAATTTATTCATAGTGCGAATATAAGTTTCACCGGTTCCCTTCAGCGAGTATGTGGTAACCATTTTGCCCGGCGGTGTTATACGGATTATGCGGTTACGGTTCTGGTCCATGCCATAAAAATCTTTCTCACCAGCC
The DNA here is from genome assembly GCA_044344305.1 of Armatimonadota bacterium. Lineage (GTDB taxonomy): Bacteria > Armatimonadota > Hebobacteria > CAIYQO01 > CAIYQO01 > JBAXQQ01. Next base: position 4,804 of record JBIJDE010000080.1, on the reverse strand, counting down.
TGCACGTCGCATGGCCCGAACCATTCAGTAGCATCACTGCTGAGAAAATCATTGACTGAACCTAGATGGTTAAAAGTCGGACTCCATAAATTAACGCTATGGCTGAAATGCGCATTGGCACTGGCCATAACACCATCTGCATTGGCGTCGGATGCCCACATAGAATAAGTAACTTTGCCACCCAGTTTTTCTTTACCTTCCCGGGTCATCCGTAATATATAATCACTGGTTGACAGATACACCCTGCCGTCACGTCCAACCGCCATTCGGCTGCCAGTGGCACTGAACGAAGGATGTTCGCGGGAAATGACCTGCTCCAACGTGACAGAAAAAGCAGGTAGTGCTGTGAAGATAGCTGTACAAATGAAAACAGCTAATGATCGCAGGGTGGTTTTGCTGAACATAATGTTCTCCTTAAGCGGGTTATGGGTATTTTGACAATGGAAATTTGATTTGGTTACCATTAATCAGTTTTTTTACATTATAAAATATTGAGGATGATGGCACAAGGGGAATAATGACTATTACTGTTCAACTTTTGTAGATTTTTAACTTTACATCGATTAATAGGATTGAAAAGGGATTAGGCCGTTAGCAATTAAATTCGAACAAAAATGTCAGGATTTTATTATCATACTTTTTAGGTAGGGGAGCTGCATAGTATTCTACATATCTTTTATTTTTTAGTAATTAATTTGCATAAGAAGCGTAAAAATGAATAGTCACCGTGTGGAAAGGGATGCAAGTCCGGCGGATTTTCAACAATTCATCATCATTACCACTTGCCAATCAGGAGATTAGCGTTACCGGGATGTTATATCTGCAGTAAATCGAGCCGGACTTGCGTCCCTTTCCACACGGTGACTGAATATTTATAACCTATTTTGTTGATTTGTAGTTGGGTCTGGATATTTCATAATTCCATAGCCCACAGCATCGCTGTGGGTCTGATATTAGATTCGATTTTACGCCCTGTAGGGGCACAATTCCTCGGATAAAAGGAATTATGCTCTTACAGAGCGTTAATATATATCGTAAACCTACCCACGGCGTTGCCGTGGGCTATGGAATTAATAAATAAGAAGAATTAACGAAAAGATATGTAGAATACTATGCAATTCCCCTCCCTCGTCAGCCAATATTTCAATTAAAATGATAATTATACACGTTTTATCAATATTGCTTTGACCCCGTATGGGGTCGGATATTTATAGCATTGTAACTAAAAGAAGCTAATCGACCCCAGAGTGGGTCGGATATAATTACCTGCAATTTTCATTTTTAAATAGATGGTCACTGCCACCTTACATCCGACCCACTCTGGGGTCGTAATCTATATTTCGAGACTTTTTCTATAAACATCCGACTCCTAACGGAGTCAATTTATTATTTGCACAATGAATTAATAAATGTGTATAAGCGTGAGGCTTGCGCCTATGGTTACTGATTAAAATGCCTTTGACATAACTATTAGAAATATCAATAAAGGTCACTTCGACAAGTTCAAAAAACTGTCGAAGTGACCTTTTAAGATAGATCCATTCTAAATTATTTCAACGCTACCAATGTTCCGTCTGACATTGCTGCTACGATAATATCACCAGCAAATCCGATTGTTACAGCGTCCATCGACAACTGATTTTGAGTTTTAATTTTGTTATCAGCGCCGAAAGTCTGTATTGTTCCGCCCCAGTATGAGACAGCGGTGATTCCTTTGGTGGAAACTACTTGTTTTACTGAACGACCTTTGAGCAGTTGTGACTTCAACGCGTCCGGTATTACCGGATTAACTAATTTAACAACTGGCAATAAATCGGATTTTTGTGATAACAGCTTTCCTTTAATATCGATATTTGAGAATGTGCCATCATTTGTTGCAACAGTAATACTGCCTTTGTCAATATTCATCGTTACCGGACGGTCGGGCAGGACAATTTGCCATAACGCGGCTAACTGCGGCAACTGGGTATTTTTCTTCGCAGCTACTACTGAAGATGCCGGTGGCAATGCGTAAGGCGTTATCGGGTCGATCCCGGAAGCCGCTTCATACATGGTACCGATTGCTTCACTCATACCTGCCGCATCATTTGCTATCAGGGTAATGGATTCCTGACCGATTCCAACGGCTTCATATTGCCATGAGATATAGCCGCGGCCTCTACCCGGGAGAGTTGCATTAACTGTGTATGGCAAGAAAGACCATTCGGCTACCTTGGCTATTAACGGGTTGTCTGTCGGGTTGCCTACCAGTATAACCGGACCAGTAACTGCAAAACCGGCTTTGAACGGGTTATTCTTGGTGCCGGCGGTAGCGCGGCCAAACTCAAGTCCTACCCAGGTTTTCGCTTCATCAACGGTAATTTCACGTGGTTTATTAACATCAGCAGCGTTGACGGTGGTACAGGTAACACCCCACGGTTTTAGAATCTCAGTGATTCTTATGGCTGCCGCATTATCGTATTCATTTGTGCCTTTTACGATAGTTACATTCTGGTTTGCACGTACAAACTTAAATATATTTTCTCTGTCGTTGCCAAAAAATACCGCACGCTGGGTCGCGCTAAGCGCGGTATTGCATTGACCGGGAGGTGAATAGATGAAGTTAGTTGTGCCAACGGTATTGGCTAATAATTCTTTAACCTTAATAGTCCATTTGCCAGCCGGGTCATTCACTGCCATTGGCAAATCAATTTTCAATATACCGTCCTGTGATGCTCGATACAAGTCATAACGAACCGTACCCAGCGAGTCTATCAAACAAACCTGGAATGGTGCAATACCGGTAAGAGTAAGATTTTTCGCATCAACTATTCGTGCGGTAAATGATATATGTATCGGGTCATTCGCTACAGTATAATCTTTGTAAAGTTCAGGTTTATTTACCTCAACACCGGCAATCGGTCGTGCAGTGCGGGCAAAAACGCGCATTTGACCGGGACCGTAAGTGAATAATGCGGTAGTTGCTAAAACCCTTTTAGTTGTCTTTGCAAATGCCGGCACCAGACCACCATGGATTGCATCATATACAGGTCGACCGTCAACCGGTAATGTGATATTGGCAACAGCCGATTTGATGGCAAGATAGTCATCTGGCTTTGTAAAATCAAATGCTGCATTGGTGGTAAAGAGATATTCAAAATCACCATAGACATGACGATTGGCAAATACGTTGTAGTTATCAACGTCAAGATCAGCCTTTACGCCAATTTTATCAAGAATTACTTTCAATGCTTTTACAACAGGTACAGCTTCTTTCATGAAATCGCCGGCGTTACGGGCATACATCGATTCTTTCTGTTTATTATCACCCCATAATTTTAGAGCAAAGTCATATTGTTTGTGAGTTGCCGGCACCCCTAAATTAACAGCCCCGGGAATCTTTACCTGGCAATCATCAGTAATGATAACTGTGCCGCCGGCAGCGATATAACCTTGCAAAGCGGTAATTACGCGCGGTTCGAGGAAATTGATACCGGTTAATATCACCGCTTTATGGTGAGCCGCCAATGTTCCGTCAAGAATATCTTCCTCCACAATTGGGAAGAATGAAGTATGCATCATTTTACCGGCGGTATAAATCTGCAACAAGGTTGCGCGATTATGAGACCCGCCTTCATAGTTATCTGCCATGCCGGATTTTATTTGCGCATCCAGACACTGATCGAGAGAATATAACATCGCCACCTGTCCGCGGGTGACCGGAGTATTGGTAAAGATGGTACCGAGTCTCGACATCATCTTATTCGCTTCAACTACACCCTGGGATTCCTGTTTGCCTTGTGGTTCGTGGGATTTAAACCACGGCGGTGTTGCCATACCCTGCAGGCCAACCATGAATGACAGATTCTGTTCCAACCGGAAATTATCTGTGCTGATGTTATACCAGGTAGGCAAATACCAGACCGGTTTATTTAAATCGCGCATACGTCCAAATTCATGATGATATCCCGGATAAAGGTATGCTCCAACGCCATCGTCATATCCGCCGTGACCGCTGATAACTGGCAAACTACGTACAACATTAAAATAATATCCATCTGCATACGCACTCCAGCCATATTGGCTTTGTGTTGCTGAAATATAATTTGGATTCACTTTTTCAACACCGGCGCGGGCTTCTTTCCATGCCGATTCCATGAATGATTCTTTCCAGCGTCCCCATTGCAGCCACTTGGCTACGGCAGCGGGGTCATCTATTTTTATCGATTTAAAGTCAGGAGCGTCAATGCCAAATGCACTTTTAAAAGCACGCAACTGTGGGGTAACACCGTGTGGAGAACCATTTTCCCAGGTTAAACCCGGCTCATCGTAAAAATGCACACCGAGACAATTGGGTTGAGTGCGGTTGGCAAATGCCTGTTGCACAACACGTGCAGTACCACCGCGGGTAACATAAGGGTCAGACCAGTCGCATTCCGCACGTATATCCATCTGGTGCGCACCGCTCATGGTGCAAACCTGCATAAAATCCGCCCCGCCGCGCAGGGTAGTTTCCGCGTTTGCTGCCGGGTTTCTCCCCGGTCGATATTCGCCATAAATAAGGTTGAATCCCATACCGTCGGCACCCTCGCCAATATGCGAGTCGCCATTCCCCTGGCTTCCCCAGTTGATAATCTTAAACGTTGATTGACGCAAGTGGGAGAATAGCTCAATTGATTTTGATGCCGTAACACCATTAACGGTAACAGCAACAATATATTTTCCCGGCCGCAACAGCCAGCCATTAAGATGCAGATACTCGGTTGAGCGTGCATCTGCTCCCGTTACCGGTACGGCAACAGCATCAAATACAAAAGTTAAAGCA
>JBIJDE010000419.1:0-4725 GCA_044344305.1 Armatimonadota bacterium | reverse complement strand
CACCATGTTTTGTCCCATATCATAGATATTAAATGTGTTTGACCAATCTTTTCTGATATTTACCGGGGAAATGGGTTTTAATAGTTCCTGAACTCTCATTGCTGGTCCGGGTGATGCGACTAAATTAATTTTCTCATCAAATAGAAATACTGGTCGCCATTTTGTGTCATCATATCCTGCTTTATCCCATCCACATATTTCACGATTGGCATCATAGGTTTCACCCATATAAATATCGGATTCTACAATTGGTCCAGTTGAGAATTTCCAGCTTTCATCAGTAGTAATGACTATCTTTTCACCATTTTTTAATGTTACTTCCAATTGTGCCATTAATTTGGGGCGATCGCCGTAAATCATGCGACCTTCCCAACTGATATGTCCCGCATACCAGCCATCCCCGAGTATTACGCCAATAGCATTGCTGCCTTTTTGCATATTTTCTGTAACATCATAAACTCGGTATTGCAAGCGTTTCGTGTAATCAGTCCAGCCCGGAGTAAATAAATCTACCCCAACTTTTTCGCCATTAATATATGGCTCATATAAACCTAAAGCTGTGATATATAATCTTGCTGATGCAACATCATCGTTTATATTGATTTCTTTACGTAAGAATGGAACAGGGGCAGTATTATTTTTACCACCTACAATGTCGGTACCTATCCATTGTCCGGTCCATTCGTTATTGTTTAATAAACCTATTTCAAAAGTAGCTACTTCAGACCATGCAGATTCTACGTTGTTTTCATTCCAAATTTTTACTCGCCAATATACTACTGAACGGGATGATAATTCTTTACCATTATATTGAACATGTATTGACTGATCAGAAACGATTTTTCCAGTATCCCATAAGTCTGCTTTGTCAGCATTTAACATGTCTATGGTGGTTGCCGCCTGTATATGATAAGAAGTTTGGCTTGCTCCGCAAGAATCATCTGCCATAATCCAGTTGAAACGTGGTTTTGTAACGCCAATACCAATTGGATTAATTAGATATTCTGATTTTAATGATTGTACTGAATGCATAAATATTTCCCTTATTTTTTATTTTGACTCATACTTTTTCAACGACATATTAACTATACCTTTAGTATACAATTAAAATTTTCACATTTTTTTCATATTCCTGTAACAACTACATAATATGAATGTATAATAATGTTATCAATCATCCCAAGCAGGAAGGAAATGGTATGTTTATATATTTGTCGCTTATTGTCACTCTACTTGCACTTTGCGGGTTAGTTGTATCTCTTGCTACTCCCGCGTCTAATCGCATTGCCAACATGGTTAGATTAGATCTCGGTAAGACACTAATTTACTGTCTTGCCTTAACAATTATCATTGCTTTATGCACTATACCAAATATTCCGCCATTTTCTCAGGGAATGCATCTCGGGTGGGGATTTTTAATTGGTGGTATTTTAGGCATTTTAGCGATATTTGAAGCTGTCGGCGATATTAATGGCATCGGATGGGTTCGTAGAGCTGTAGCAATGATATCAATCGCTGTGTTGGGTACTGCGCCTATAATATTTATTTTCAGAGGAGACCCGACTGATATTCTGATTGGCGTAGCAATTGCTGCGGCTTTAGTATCGATTATAGGGATGATTTCATTTAGATTAGCAGGAAAAGACAATACAGCAAACATCGCAGGAGTGAATTGGCTAACTCTATTTATTTTAGCAATTTCAATTGCTGCTATAGGGTCACGATTAGCAATAATATTTCCTTTCAAGGAACAATCTACATTAGCACATGCACCATACTGGCTACTGCCACAGATTGTATTATCGGTTATCATTCTCGTTTTCTCATTATTAGTAAGAACTGATATTAACAATTTTAAATTGAAACATTTTCTCCTTGTTAGTATTACTTCTGTAGTATTAATTTCATTAACACTATTCGTTATCACTAAATATCTGTTGCCAGAAGTTAATTTTTCACCAGCGTTAATAGGTGGAATAACATTTATTTTAATCGGACTTATGTTGTATATTTATAAAGATGCTGAAAATATACCGATGTCATTATTAATTATTGCCGGTTTTTTTATAATTTCAATTTCAACAATCTCGTTGCGGTATATGGGTGGTCTGGGACAGATGATTGCGGCAGCAACAACATTATCAGTAATAGCTTTGCCGGCATTGGCGAATAGAAACAACCGCATGTTATCAGAGATATCTTTTTCTTTAGTGGGATTGCTACTGTTCATGGGACTGGAAAGATATTTGTATTATCAAGCACATGGTAAAATGCTGCTTGATTTCCAAATCCAATATAACCAGATTGCAATTATTATAGGTATGGGGGTTGTGTGGATAAGCACTAAAATAATCAATGGATTGCTGGTGGATGTAAATGTAAAATCATGGAAGGTATGGGTTCAAGTTGCGATATTATCATTGATTATGATTGTTTTACCACCAATTACATATAGCTTATGGAGTTTAGGCGGTTTATGGGCATGTCTTACCGGTATGTTGCTGGCAGCAATCGGGTGGCTTTTCCTGACGCAGATGAATACCGGTGAATTACGTGATAAGTTTATAGCCTTTTCACCATTGCCATTAATAATTTTAATTGTAATGTCATCAATTCAAATTATACCGATATTAATGGATGAACGTTTCATTATAACTCGATCATCTGCTCACATTGGCGCTATGATATTATTTATTCCTGTTGTAATCGTTTTTATGGTAGAAATACTGCGAAACAAGGAGCAAGACAATGCGTAGGTTAAACTGGACAATTATTCTTACAGTAATATTTGCTGTCATTGCATTGGCTGCAATGTCAAACCTTATGTCAGCAGAAACGCCGATAGGCTCTTTTAAAGGCAACATAAGACTGGCAGAGGATAATCAAAGCGTTAGTAACCTGGAGTTTCATATATACCGTTTGGACGATAATGATTATGAAACAAATGAAACAAGGTGGGATATTCCACCATATGATTATAAAAGTGAAAAACAAAGATCTTTCAAAACAACAACAGAAAAAGATGGCTCATTTTCATTCACCCGTCTTCCGGTAGGAAATTATCAATGCAATATATCAACCGAGGCACACAGTATAAGTTTTACTATTGCTATTGAAGAAGGCAAAACTGCTGATGAAGATATCATCTTGAAACCAAACGACCCATTTATTCATATGTTTTTGCATCAAACAACATTCAATACCAATGAGAATGTTAAGGTTAAATTCAGGTCATTTACAAAAAAAGATGATCTGAGTTTGATACTATATAGGGTTAACGATGATTTGGCTGTAAAGGCATGGCAGGGGTCATTAACCGATGTATTACATATTCCATACCGTCCGTATGATGACAATGAATATAATGTTGATTTTAATAAAGTAGCCGGATTAAAAAAAGTTCATGGCGAAGATGTTGATATTACGAATAGTGACAAGAATTTTGAGGGAGTGGCAGCAAAAGAAATCAAATTAGACAGCGTAATACCAGGCATATATATAGTAATGTTAAAGGATAAAGAGAGGAGTAATATATATGACATAGGAGTGATTGCTGTTACCGACCTGGAAATGGTGATGAAAACATCTCCTACAGAAACCCTGATATATGCTGTGGATGCAATAACCGGCAAACCTGCTCCGGGAACAACATTGCAATTAAGAAGTAAAGATAAAGTGATTCGTACCGGCATCACTGATGAAGACGGATTATCTATGATGTCGTATCAGGATAAGGATGCTGAACATAATGTGATGGCAGTCGGTAGGTACAAAGGGTCAATGGCTGTCTCTAACACCTATATGTATAACGAAGGCATAGAGCGTCAACGAGTATATATTTATACTGATCGACCTATTTATCGACCTGGTGATACTGTGAATTTCAAATCAATTATTCGTAATTTAATTGGCAGAGATTTAAAGCCATTTGTTGGCAAATCGGTGAATATCAAGGTGCAGGACAGCAAAAATAATTCGGTTTATGTTGGTAATGCTGTTACAAATGACTTTGGCACTATTAACGGACAATTCCCGTTGGATAAAGCCGCGATTCCCGGATATTACCGCATTACATTGATGATAAATGGTAATGATTATGAGCATTATTTCAATATCGCTGAATATAAAAAACCAGAATTTGAAATAAAGGTAAAACCAGAAAAAGAACGCTACACCATGGGTGATGATATACGCGCGGAAATATCGGCAAATTATTTCTTCGGCGCACCAGTGGTGAATGCCAAGGTACACTATTACATATCCCGCGATTATACCTGGTCCAACACGGAAGATTATTATGGTGGTTGGGATAGTGATTGCTGTGATAATTGGAATGACAGCGGTGAATCAGGCGACTTTATGATAGAAGGCGATGGTTACACCGATGACAATGGAATTCTGAAAGTATCTATACCTACTACGCCTGATAAGAATGCGAAAATTAGAAATGAAAATTGGGATACCGGCGATAATGATTGGTCATACCATATTTATGCGGATGTAACCGACAAGAGTGACAAATATGAGAGCGGGGATGCTTCATCAATAGTAACTCGAGGTGAATGGAAACTGAGAACTAAAACAGATAAATATGAAATGAATATCGGCGATAAAAATCATGTTGAATTAAAATTGACTGACTATAATAACGTTCCCGTCGTCGGAAAGTCAGGCAAGACTGTTATGGAAAAAACAAGATGGGTAGATAACAAAGCGATAATTGTA
>JBIJDE010000418.1:0-4727 GCA_044344305.1 Armatimonadota bacterium | reverse complement strand
CCTAAATAGATTATAAAATACATAAAAACAAAAATAAAACAGCTTCCGATTTATTCGGAAGCTGTTTTATTATAGACCAAAAGAAAAATCCCGTTTTGCTAATCAAATAACAAAACGGGATTTATATCTTAACTTTAAACCTTATCAACCATTACAATTGTCTGCGTTCTTTCACTGCCTACAGTTACCATACATATTGGAACTTCTGTAAGTTCAGCTAATCTATTCAAATACTTTTTAGCGTTTTCCGGTAATTCATCAAAAGAACGGCAATCTGCTGTTGAAGTTTTCCATCCTGGCATTATTTCATAAATAGGAATTGCTTTTTCAACTTTCCATAATGCACTTGGGAAAACGTCTAATATTTTGCCATCAATTTCATAACCGACACAGACTGGTATTTCATTAAACTCATCTAAAATATCGAGATGAGTAACAGCTAAATAATCGAGTCCATTAGCACGGGCAGCTTTTCTTAGTACACAAACATCAAGCCAACCACAACGACGTGGACGACCAGTTGTGGTGCCATACTCATGACCTAATTCACGAATTCTATCGCCGATTTCATTTTTCAATTCTGTTGGGAAAGGACCTTCACCAACACGGCTTGTATAAGCTTTGACTACTCCAATAGAACTACCGATAAATTTTGGTCCAACACCTGTCCCTACTGCTGCGCCACCGGCAGTAGCAGTACTACATGTTACATAAGGATATGTGCCATGGTCAATATCTAACATTGTTGCATTAGCACCTTCAAATACAACAAAGTCATCAGCTTTCAATGCATTCCATACGATTTGTGCAGTATCACAAATCATATCTTTAATTTCTTCGTAATACCCCATATACTCATCATAAATAGCATCCGCGTTAAAAGTATCCATGCCATAAATCTTGTCTAAAATCTGATTTTTATCAGCAACAATAGCATTCAACCGTGCTCGGAAATATTCTGGGTTATGCAAATCACCCATCCGAATTCCGTGATTTCTGCTCATTTTGTCTGTATATGCCGGACCAATACCTTTTAAGGTTGTTCCAATTTTTTTATTTCCAGCAGTTTTTTCTGATGCACCGTCTAATGCCATATGATAAGGCATTATCATATGCGCATCTTCACTGATGAAGATAAAAGGGCGAACATTTACGCCTTTGCTCTCTAAATCACCGATTTCTTTTAACAATGATTTGGGATTAATTACCATACCATTGCCTAAAATAGACGGACGTCCTCGCAAAATGCCGGACGGTATAAGGTGTAAGGCATATTTGTTATCACCGATTTTTACGGTATGACCGGCGTTATCGCCGCCTTGATAACGAACTACCATCTCGGCATCAGCAGCGTATACATCTACAACTCTGCCTTTGCCTTCATCACCCCATTGAGTTCCCACAATAACGATACTGCTCACATCAAGCTCCTTAGCACTGGGAAAAATAAAAAAGATGCTGTCCGGTGTAACCGACAGCATCCCTATGCAGTTACGGCATACAATAGCAATTACAGTGAAATCTGTCAATATCTATGCGGAAAATATCCAGAAAGTCTTTAAAAATCAGAACATTAGTGTCGCAATAAAAGGTTCAGCAGCGAATGTATAACCCAATAATTCACGTGTTGAATTGAAATTATTTGTAAGTGATATTTCTTTCCCTTTCACTCCACGACTATGTGTAGATTCATCCGTTTCTAAAACTAATGCACAAGCCGCTTCGCCTATTGGATATTCTAAACCACCTATTGCTTCTAAGGCTTTATATTGCGGTTGACTTATCACGTCAACCCCGACAACAATTATAATATCTGCACGATTCATCTGTAATGCTTCTATTGCACTATCTAAAGCCATCATACCAGCATTTTCACCTGCAAACGCGCCATGATGACCACCAATTCCAAACTCAATAGCAACAAGGCTTATAGGAGTATTTAAATACGAATGACTAAATAATAATGGATTTGCCATTCGTGTACCTTTTTGCAATAAAGAAGCTGTATATGTATGTAGTGTTGTTAGACAACCAAATTGCGAACCCATAATCGCACCAGTTCGCCATTTCGATATATTATCATGATTTAGTCCCGCTGATTGCAATGCCATCATTGATGCGGCAAGAGTAAACTCTGAAGCACGATCAAGGTAAGTTTTTACACTTGGCAAAATCGTTGTTATATCCAAATTTTTCACTGGTAATATTGGGTATTCGCCACCGAATTCAGGATATTCAACAGCAATTTTAGTATCTTTTGCTTTAATAAAATTTTCTATACCAATACCTGCTGCCGACACTATACCACATCCAGTAATTAAAACATCTTTCATATTAATTCCCTCCCTGCCATTTTTTTAATACTACAGCAGAATTATTGCCACCTATACCTGATGAAATTGATATCACATTTCTTATCTCAACTTTTCTTGCGCCGTTTGAAACATAATCAAGGTCACATTCAGGGTCAGGTTGCTCATGATTTAAAGTGGGAGGAACAATACCATCACGTAAAGCCAATAGCGAGGCGATAGCCTCAACAGAACCTGCAGCTGCCATCATATGACCGACAGCAGGTTTTATACTACTCATGGGTATCTGATAAGCTCTATCACCTAAAACTGCTTTTACTGCTTTTGTTTCTGTTACGTCAAAATATGCAGTGCCTGTGCCATGTGCATTAATATAATCTATCTCTTGTGGAGAAATAGCAGCATCTCTTAATGCTTCTTTAAGCATGGCAACTATTCCATCTCCTTCTTTATCAGGCGCTGTCAGATGATGAGCATTATTATTAACTGCATATCCTGCAACTTCACCGTAAATAATTGCACCACGTGCAATTGCAGAATCAGCATCCTCAAGGATAAGTGCCCCTGCACCTTCACCAAAAATAGTACCACTTCGTCTGACATCAAAAGGCCGGAGTTCGTCAGCAGTAATTGTACGTAATATTGATAAACCTGCCATACTTGAATATGCCAAACTATCATGTCCTTCACATAATACTGCAGTAGCTTTACCGGTTCGAATTATATCCATTCCCTGCCCTATTGCAGCCGTTCCACTACTACATGATAATGTCATTACTCGGGTAGGACCATGAATACCATATTTCTCGTTGATTAAATCTGCTGTTCTACTGAAAATAAATTCAGTGAATAATTCTGCTGTTTCAGCATCAACTGCACCATCAGTAAGACAAGCAAGATATTGATCCCAAAATGCTGCACCACCGAAATTAGTTGAAGAAACAAGTCCCATTTGACTGAAATCAATTAAACCTGAATCAATTAATGCTGCATCTGTAGCATATAATGCAAATTGACTGGCTTCATCATGGTCATCTGCCCAGGGGAAATCAACAACCTCACCCATTTTTATATTTCTCAATCCATTGGGATCCCAACGTGACATTTGCCGCATACCACTTTTACCAGCTAATAAATCAGCCCAAAATGATGGTATGTCATTGCCAAGACAAGAAACTATACCTAAACCAGTTACTACAACTTTACGCATAAACGCATCCTTTCAAAACCTAATATATTTTTAGACACAGAAGTTAATTGACTGTTGTTATCACAAGAAAATTGAAAAAAGATTTAAACATTATACTTGTCAGTAAATAATATTCATGTATATACTTTATTGTGCCATTCAGAGATACTAATTTTTCTCAGACCAGTACTATTGTTTATTTCTATTAACAATCTACCCAAAATAAAAGAAAATCAACATCTAAATTATAAAACATATTCGATTTTTTTGAAATATAGAAATTAATATATAATAAAATTGTGTTTAATACACCTAAAATGATACAATAAAATATGTCATGGACATTTTATCCCTGGTATCATATACCTTCGATAGCTGGTATTTTACTAGCTGTTGGACTTACTATATTTGCTTCTCGTTGGTTAGCCGTTAACGGTATCCGTTCAGCGGTAGCCGTTATCCTTCTTGCTGCATTATGCTCATTCGGGTCTATAATGGAACTGGCTTCTACAACTATTGACAGTAAAATGTTTTGGGTTAAAGTAGAATATCCTGGTATTGTATTTATATCGCTTGCCTGGTTTTTATTATTATTAAATTACTTGGGATATTCTCGCTACATAACAAAACGTGTTTTTTATTTCTTAACATTCATCCCAACAATTACTATCCTACTTCAATGGACAAATAGTTATCATCATTTAATTTATAAAAGTGTTACATTATCAACAAAATATGGAATTACGACTTTAGCTATGACTTATGGACCATGGTTCTGGTTATTTTGTATATATGCATATATTTTAGTTATTACTGGTTTGTTATTATGCATACATGCGATATTAAATTCATCAAAATTGCATCGTTTGCAATTATTTCTTTATTTATTATATGCGTTAATACCTATGATTGTCAGCACAATTTACCTTGCTCGAATTGGCCCAATGCCATTTTTTGACTTTACACCGTTAGCATTTATTATAGTTGCCGCAATATGGTTATGGGGAAATTTGCGATACCATTTTCTTCAACTAACCCCGAAAGCACATCATATTATAATTGAAGGCATAGAAGATGGCGTAATAGTATTAGATGATAAAGGTAGAATAATCGAATTAAACCCGGCATCCTGTCGAATGATTGGATGTGAACCTAAAGTCTTATTAACAAAGTCATTATATGACTTACCAGGGACATGGTCTCAATTATCATCATATCTTATAAAT
>JBIJDE010000641.1:0-2645 GCA_044344305.1 Armatimonadota bacterium | reverse complement strand
TGGTGATAAAAAGAAATTAGATTATAATGATGGTGTAAAAGAAATTTACAGTAAACAAACTTTTTCACAGGTAGTAAAGGTCATTGCAATCATGGAAAATGATACTGGTGTATTGATTGAAAAGGCTGATAATATCAGGTTATCATCACATCTTATTCGCTGGCTTCCCAAAGATAATACCATCATTAATATTGCTGAAATTCCTAATTTGTTCAATAGTAATGGAAATTTTTCCTTTCTATATAGAATTGTTAATGGTAACTTTATTATTATTTACAATAAAAACTCAATGCTTGGTATAGCCGATATTTGGATAGTAGATATGTTGCAAGGAAAAGCAAACTTAATTGGAATAATAAATGATGAACTTAATTTCTTGAAGTCCCCGCCATTGATTGTCAAATGGGAAAAAGATATAGTCGATTGCTATACCAGTGATAAAAAAATAACTGTCTCGTTAAAAACATTGCAGTCAATCGAGGAAAAATTGCCAATAATGAGGACTATAAAATGATGAGATTAATATGGAAAGAAATGCGTGAATGCTGGTTGGTACACACCCTATGGTTATTATTGTTGGTGATTTTTAATCTGCTGATGTTCAAATTGTTATTTAGAGAAATATATAGCCAAAGTGAGTTAATACTTGTATTTATTAAACCTGATTTATTTATACCTGGAATATTTGGCTTAGTTGTCGGTGGTGGCGTATATAATAGCGAATTAACAAAAGATAGAGTGTTTTTTGCTTATTCACGTCCCATCGTCTGGTGGAAATTATTAATAGCCAAGATAATTCCCGGGTTATTTGTAATACTACTTGCACCAGTAATTACATTCTATATATATGAACAATTTGGTATGAAAAATTATCATCAGTATTTTCCATGGAATATCCTCCTGTTAAATTTAGGAATCATATTTATAAACTATTTTTTATATTTCATCTTAGGTGTTTTTGGATCTCCAGTTTTTACAGGAGTTACAAGCGGATTATTCATTGTAGTCATAACGGAGATTATTGCTTATCTATCTTTTAATATAATTTCAGGTTACCTTACAGAAAATATGAATGTGATTTATGCAGTTATTACTGCTTTTTGGTTGACTAATTTTGGAATAATTATCAGTGGGATAATTTTAGCTCGTAAACTGGCTCAACTACAATTTACAGGACGGCTTTTTTTATATTTGAAAATTATTGGATATACATTAATTACAGGTTTAATATTAATAATAATATCTTTTTATACTCCTGCTATACAAAAATCAGCATCTGTATCATCACAACAAATGAACCTTTACAAAAGTGATATCAGTCCAGATGCAAAATATTCTATAGCAACATATATTAAACGAAAAGGTGATTCTACCACAGCAGAAATTGTAATTAAGGTGATTGATATCAATACAGGTATTGAAAAAAAGTTTTTGGATAACAAAATATTAGATAAATACAAAATTCGTAAATATCAATGTGCATGGTTGTGCAACAACTTAATTGATGTGATATCTGATGAAGACAATAGGCAATCAACTGAATCTTTTAAAGGGCCATCACAAAGATCAATTATATATAACATAAATAACGGAGAAATTTACCCCACACAATTTGGTTTATTATATAGTTTTTCACCTGATGGAAAATATATAATAAAATATTGTTTACAAAAACCTGATGGAAATAATATGACATTAGCAATTTTTACTTTTCCTAAATTGCGTGAATTAAAATCATTTAATTACTCAAAAAACATAAAAATACTTCGCTGGGAAGATAATAATACACTGTCTTACATAGATGAAAATGGAAAATATCAAGAATTGCATTTAAATCAGATCGTAAAGGAGGATAAAAAATGAACAAGGAAATCTGGAAACGATTATTGTGGAAAGAATGGCGGGAGAACTGGCTGTATTTGGCGATATGCATCGGGGTTTTAATGTTATCCGTTTTGCAATATAAACCCAAGGAATATGATACTGACAATATGATGCCGGCGATTTTTGTGATTATATTGATAGTTGTGCTGAAAACAACATTACAAAGTATTGCCATAAAACCCGGACAAATAGGTTATAAAATGAGTATGCCGATACCTGGCTTTATAAAGTACCTGCAGATTTATTTTGTTTCATTCATTATGCCGTTCATTGTTGGATTAGCTCTCAGTTTTGCTGTTATATGGATAAAAAATATCAGCCAACAATCAAGTCCACCAGTTAATACCTTGTCGGATAATTACCTGGCCAGTGCGGCGATACTTATGATGATATCCTGTAATGCATTAGTGGTGGTTTTAGCACGAATATTATCATTAATCCCGGCATTGGTTGCTGGTTTTATTTATCTTTTGCTAATCCTCAACTCAAATTTATTCAAAGTAGCAATTAATTTGGACTATTTTGTATGGCTTATTACCGGTCTGGCAATTACTGCTATAGTTGGCGAAATCTTAATCGCGAATGATTCCAGTAATTACAGTAATTATAAAGGCATTTCATTTAAACGAGTGGCGATAACGATAATTTCAATTATCGCATTTCTTTTTTCATTATTATTGATACCGATTATATTGAATGAAATGTCAGATGATAACCGTATAAATGCCGGACAAATTTTTAGTAAAAATTCGAATATAGCA
>JBIJDE010000417.1:0-4741 GCA_044344305.1 Armatimonadota bacterium | reverse complement strand
ATATGTTACGCGTTATATATGGTTCCACAAAAGATAAATCGTATGAATACACCGGTTTATCTCGCTGTCATGACACCGGGTGCATTGGCGACGGCATTAATATGCTGGTTTATCAGTGGTGCAACGTCACATTCCACCTGGTCGCAGCGATTAACCGCCATGGGAATTGGTGCGGTGTGGGCAGTGGGGACATACTGCTTTGCCGCCGGAATAGCAAATATCGGTCTCACCCTGGCAACACCAATAAAAAACACCACCGCAGTATTGGGTACTTTAGTAGGATTATTCGCGTTGAATGAATGGAGAACCAGCAACCCGGTATACTGTATCGCCGGCAGTGTATTAGTTGCATTGGCAGCGACATTAATAGGATTTACCCGTGATGAGGCAACCCACCAGAAAACTGTAACAAAAGGCGTGCTGTTATCATTGGCCGCCGCCTGTTGTTATGCCAGTTACCTGGTTCCAATGAAACACACCGTTTTTGCCATGGGGTATTTGGATTACACCTGTTGGATGACACTTGGAATGATAATATTGACGTGGCTTGTGACAATATTCACACCCAGTGAAATTAATGAATTAAAAACATACAGCAAAAAAGATTTCCTATGGGCATTATCTGGCGGGGTAGCATGGAGTTTCGGCTTCATCACACTATGCGCATCTTTTGAATTAATAGACCTGTCAGTAGCCTGGTCGCTGAGCAATTTGAATACAGTCCCGGCGGTATTGGTAGGAATACTGATATTCAAAGAGATAGACTGGCAAAAGAGAAAACGCCTAATAATCCCCGGCTTAATCGCCGCCGCGATAGGAACGATATTTCTGGCTATGGCGAAAGGATGAAGGAAGAGTGAGGAGTGAAGATTGAAGAGTGAAAACGTGGCGCCACCGTCTCGGTGACGTTAACTGTACAAAAGAATGATAGCTGCTGAAATTTTTACCCGGTCCATTCTCTTTCCGAGCGATGTGAGAAGAGTCGATTTCGGTCGATTTCTGACGATAGCAACCGATAGCAATCGATAAAAATCGTTTGAAGTCGTCCGCACGACCGAAATCGAAATATCAATTTGCAATTTGCAATTTGCAATTTGCCATTTCCAAGTTTCTCTCTTCTCTCTTCTCTCTTCCGTACCATCCGTTTCTTGACTAAAATGAACTGTGAATGATAGACTGTTACCACATTATAACGGAGGCAAACCTTATGGCAAGTACCGCCGAATTCAAAAATGGACTGACCATCGAACTCGACGGAGATGTATTTCAGATTGTTGAGTTCCAGCACGTAAAACCGGGCAAGGGTGGCGCATTTGTGCGTACCCGCATTAGAAAATTTAAGACTGGCCAGGTTATTGATAAGACATTTCGCGCTGGTGAAAACATTGAGATTGCTCGTGTTGAACGCCGCACTATGCAGTTTTTGTATCGTGTAGATGATGATTTAACCTTTATGGATAACGAAACTTTTGACCAGGTTTCATTGACCGCAGACCAGGTTGGCGAACAGGTTAAGTTTTTAAAAGATAATTCAGATGTTATTATGGCTACTCACAACGAAAAGTTGCTGGGTGTCGAATTGCCTGATACTATCGAAGCTGAAGTTGTTCAGACTGACCCGGGGTTAAAGGGTGATACTGCCAGCGGTGGTTCTAAACCAGCTACTATTGAAACTGGCGCAGTAATTACCGTACCTTTGTTCATTAATGAAGGTGATAAAATCCGCGTCGATACCAGAACCGCGAAATATATCGAGCGCGTGAAATCGTAATAAAACGGGAGAATCCTTGTGACATCACAATTTGATTACGAAAGCGTAGAAGAACTGGTACAGATGATGGAGCAATGGCAAGTTGGTGAGCTTCATTTAACAGTCGCTGGCGAGTCGGTAGATATAGTACGCCGCGCGCCAGTGGTACAGGTATATGAAGACGCCGATGGCAATGAATGTGCCTGTGAAGATATTCAGCCGGCTCAAACATCTGAACCATCTGCTATTTGCAGTACCATGGTAGGAATTTTTCATCCCGCAAAACGCGGATCAGTCCGTGTAGGGGACGCTGTAATGGCCGGTCAAGTCGTCGGAAGCATTGAATTAATGCATGTTCCGACTGATTTAGCCTCGCCGATTAGTGGTACAATATGTGAAATACTGGTTGAAGATGGTGCCGGGGTAGAATACGGACAGGTTCTGATGCTGGTAAAACCATATCCGGAGGTTGGCGAAGATGAAGCAGCTATGCTCCCTGCGCCGCGCTAATTTTGTGAAATTGTTTTTTTACATTCTTGCAATGGCGATAATTCCTTTCATATTGGCTTCTTGTTTCGGTAAACAACAGGCTGCCGCACCTGCGGAAACATCATCAAATGTTGATCGTACTGAAGCCGGTGGTGCTGCCGGGCAGATTACCTCTGAACCGGCTCAATCTATACCGGGACGCGCAGTACAAAAAGCCATTAGTGAGAAATGTAAAGAAAATATACGACAAATACGTTTGTCAATATTTGCCGATAAAGATTCTAATGGTGGCCAATACCCGGCAACTCTTGGAGATGCCGTTAAAGGTGGAGGATATGCCACCAGTTGTCCTATCGGTCATGAACAATATAGTTATGACTCGGAAACGGGTAAAGTAAATTGTCCGCATCCCGGGCATGAAGATTATTAAATCTAACGGTTGAGGATAAAATAGTGTTTAACAAAATCCTCGTCGCCAACCGCGGCGAAATTGCAGTACGCGTTATTCGTGCATGTCGCGAATTAGGCATTAAAACTGTTGCTATCTATTCACAAGCAGACGCAAAGTCATTGCACGTGAAATTGGCAGACGAGTCAGTATGTATTGGCCCGCCGCCTAACCGTGACAGCTATTTGAATATTCCAAATATTGTTACAGCGGCTATCATTACCGGTTGTGACGCTGTCCATCCCGGTTATGGTAATCTCTCCGAAACGGTTGCTTTTGCTGAAAACTGCGCTATTGCAAAAATTAAGTTCATTGGCCCGCATCCCCACACTATGGAAGAGATGCAGGATAAAGCCAAAGCGAAGTTGCTGGTTGAAAAAGCTGGCGTTCCTACCATTCCCGGAACAAAAGGCGTATTAACCAGTGAAGCCGAAGGATTAATGCTGGCAAAGAAAATGGGCTATCCGGTGATGATAAAAGCGGCTGCCGGTGGTGGTGGTCGTGGTATACGCATCGTAAAAAACGAAGAAGAGTTTATCAGGAATCTTCCTTTAGCACAGGCAGAAGCGCAGGCATCATTTGGTAAGAGTGAAGTCTACCTTGAAAAATATATAATTAACCCGCGCCATATAGAAGTTCAGATTCTTGCTGACGAACATGGCAATGTTCTGCACCTTGGTGAACGCGATTGTACTGTACAGAAAAAATCACACCAGAAATTAATTGAAGAGTCACCATCAACCGCATTGAATCCCGCTCAGCGTAAAAAGTTGGGCGAATCAGCAGCGAAGGCAGCGAAATCAATCGGTTATGTCAGCGCAGGAACAATGGAGTTCTTACTGGATGCAAATGGTCATATTTATTTCATGGAAATGAATACTCGCATTCAGGTAGAGCATTGTGTTACTGAAATGGTAACCGGGTTGGACCTGGTAAAATGGCAGATTCGCATTGCTGCTGGCGAGAAATTAACTATCCAGCAAAAAGATGTTGTATTGTCCGGTCATGCAATTGAATGTCGAATTAACGCGGAAGACCCGAATAGAAATATGATGGCATGCGCCGGCACCGTTAAGAACTATTTGCCTGCTGGTGGTCCTGGTGTTCGGGTAGATAGTCATCTTTACAGCGGTTATGAAATGCCGCCATTTTACGATTCCCTTCTTGCCAAAGTGATTTGTTGGGGACAGGATCGTGATGAGGCTATTGAGCGTATGAAACGCGCGTTAAAAGAAACTATAGTCGAAGGATTGCCAACCACTGTAGCATTGTTTGAAAAGATTCTTGATGATGAAGAATTTCGAAGTGGTAATTTCTCTACCGACTTTGTACCACGTAAATATCATACTTAATAACATTGCCGGGTGTCTTAAATTAAGACTCCCGGCTTTTTTTATATGCAAAATTTACTTTTATAAGGTAATTTTGATAATGTCAGTGTAAAGTAGTTATTATTACTGATATTTTCAGAGTGAATTGAAAGTCTAACATTATGATTAAACAATTTCCTGAGTTTACTCCTGTTGATTTAACTTGTCGTGCTGAGATAAATGATTGTTTTCGCGTTAATCCAGTATCAGCGTCTGAATATAACTTCTCCAATCTTTTCGCCTGGGCTCCCACCTGCGGTTATCATGTAGCAGCATTTAATAATGGATTATTATTGCTACGTGATACTGGTGATGATATTACCACACTTCAACCAGTAGGAGTTACCGAACCAGTAATAGCAATAGAAGAAATCTTGAAATATCTTCAAGGCCGTTCTGCTGATCCGCGTATTGAAAGAGTAGGGGAAGATTTTTTACAGGCGAATGACTTATCAGCATTTGATATTACTGAAGATCGTGATCAGTTTGATTACATTTACTTAGCTGATGATTTAATAAACCTGCCCGGACAAAAATATCATGATAAAAAAAATCTAATTTCTCAATTCGATAAAAAATATAAATGTGAATATAAAGCCATGAATGCAGAAATAGCCAGGCTAACTATAGATTTTGCTGAGTTTTGGTGTGAAAAACGTGAATGTGATGAAGATGAAGGATTAT
>JBIJDE010000648.1:0-2584 GCA_044344305.1 Armatimonadota bacterium | reverse complement strand
AGCAGGTATATCACCCCATAATCCGCCGAATTGATTTACATACATCCAGAAATCAGCATTTCTTAACCCATTAACCATAGCTATTGCACCCGATGGCTGGAAAGTGTAATTGGGATTATATGGTCCAAATGTAAATGGTGCAATATCAGTACCACTATCAACACAACCGGTAAATATATCAGCCGATAATCTTTTTAGATTCATCCATTCGGCTATAACGACACTTGAACTCATGCTAAAATCAGATGTATCCATACCTTCTGTTAACTTATCTCTATTCAATCCAACTCTTTCAACCCTAAACTCTCTGAAAACATGTTTTGTATTAAGAATATTATTATATGCATCAACAGCGTTGGGTTCTAAACCCCAGACCATAATCCAACCACCGCTATTCATGTATTTCTTTACAACGTCAGCATTATCACTTAAAATATTCAAATTATCTCTCGTTCCGCTAACGATTATGAACGGGGCAGCTTTACTATCTGCTATCGCTTCTTCTAATTGTAAATCTTCTCGCAATTGACATCCTATATCTTTCAATTTCTTTTCTATGCCACTCTTCTTAGTTGCATATACTAAAACTTTTACAGCCGATTCTAATTTATATTCAACAGCCTTATTAATCATGTTATTTAATAACACTCCAGCAGCAGGTTCAATATCGAACTTCTCATCAATCAGCATCTGTGATGCTACAATTAAACCTTTTCCACATGGCATTTCAACTAATGCGCATCTATCAATAGCAGGAGGACCTCCAACGATCCATCCAATGGCTTGAGCAGACGGCTTTTTCCAGGGATTAACAGCAGTAGGACCAAGTCCTCGCCAATTTGATAAATCCTGCATTTTAAGACCTTTAAATAATTTATTAGCTATTCCTTCAGCGTATGTGAAATACAATTTTGATTTTTTATCCACTTCAAGATTATAAGGTAAATCTATTCCCTGTAATGGAGTATCTTGTTCCAATGATACAACTCGTCCACCTTCGCGAGCAAATGCAATAATTGATTTCATATCTCCTTTGTAACGAGGTGAAATTATCATTAAACTATTATAATTTTTCGCTTTTCCAGCATCAGGTATTAAGGTCACATTCAAACCTAATTTCTGCATTTTAGCTGCAAATGTATTATCATTTCCAACTATATAAACCATTTTATCATAATCTATCTTATTAACACGCGGGAATAGTGCATACTCTTTAATATCTTTAAATGATTTACTACCAGGTTGAGTTACTTCCAAAATAAACAGCATATCTGTTCTTGCGGCAACTACAGGTAATTTATCATTAATTTTAATTTCTTGCCCAAATCCTGGCTCTAAGTTAAGAACTTTACTTCCCCCCGCAACTTTCTTACCGTCTAAAACCCATTGCCAGCTAAATGTTACCGGGTCAGCCTTTAAAGTATCATTAAAAACTTTAACAGTAATCTCGGTTGCTTCTCCGCCAAAGAAACTTGTAGAATATTCGCGAGTGAATGCCGCCAATGATGACATAGCATTCCAACAAACTTCAGATCCTTCCTGGCCTACCCATGGAAATATCATTGCTACATCATTCCATCGGTATCTCTCAAATATATATTTCACATATTTTGCATAAGCTTCTAAAGCTTCTGGTCTTCCTTCAGCGGCTTTTTCACCACCTATCCAGGCGTGGTCAACATTATTACCAGCAAAATATGCAATTTCACCGGCACAATATGGCCTTTTACCATCCCAAACCCAACGAGAACCAGTTGCAATATCGTTTCCTTTTTGTGCATTAGGATCTATGGTATAGCCGGCAGCATTTACCGCAACGCCATCAATCGAACGAGCATTGTCACCAAAAAAGCCATCTTCAGCATAGTGTGTATTGCAAATATCAGCATAATGGTCTTTTAATGCCCCTGCCCCATCTAACATTGATGGTCGAGTCGGGTCAAGGTTGCGTGCAACATCAATCAAATATTTTTTAGCTCTATCTTCCATTAAATCTAATTGACCACCATAACCCAATCTGGATTCAATGAATAATAATTCATTTTCAAGACTATAGGTGATAATTGAAGGATGATTTTTGTATGCTTTAACGACCTGCTCAATATGAAGTTTACAATTTTCCCAGAATTCAATTTTCATTTCATTATGAGTAATTCCCATACCATCAATCATCGTAGATAGCCTTACAGGTATACCATGCTTGTCAGTCCAGTCCAACTGATTTCGTCGTGCGCCAAACCTTGATAATCCAAGGTCTGCGCTCATTCTTTCAAATCTATTCCCAGATTTTCTAAAATTATCGAGCATGTCCTGTTCTGTAATGCCTTCTAAACCACCTAACAAGTTCCAGAAATTTCGTCTTACACCGTTAATTCTTATATACTTTCCATCAATAGTTACTTCACGAAAGCCGAATGGAGTATCACGCCATTCAGTTAACTTACCATTAACGGTAATGTATGTTCGTAATTTATACATATTAGCCGGGTCATCTTCCGGCCACCATAATTTTGGATTATCCCAACCAGCAGTTAAATTAACAACCTTACTTTCCCCTGCTTTCATCTTTAATGATATTACTGGT
>JBIJDE010000416.1:0-4759 GCA_044344305.1 Armatimonadota bacterium | reverse complement strand
TTACCGGCAACAGCACATTTTATATGAGCCATGGTGTAATTTTTATAGGTTATCTCTTTTGCTGGTTCGGCTAACAATAATCCATCAATTTCGTTGAGTTTGGGTTCTACAGTCAATTTTTTAACAGGAACTTCAATGTCTAACGGCAATTCGCAATTTTGCAGTTTGCGCGCAGTAGAACGGGTACCAATTACTGCACGGTTTGCAGACGTTTCAATTACAAAATCAGCAAATGCAGACTTACCCGGTTCGAGAGAATAAGACATCACTGAAGAACCTATAACCTTACCGGCTCCATGTGGTTCAACTATAATATTAACCTGTCCGACTGCCTGTTGGATTTTATCCTGATTAGTTAATGTTAATCTTACAGTTCCCTGCTTTCCTGATACCAGTGATAATGGCGTTTTAACAAACTCCATCTTGCTTTTAACTTCAATATCCAGTGGTTTTACATTGCCGATAGTAATAATTGATGAAGTTTTTCCTTCCGTTTTTTCACCAGAAATCATAAATTTCTTAATCTCATTAAACTTAATCTGATTATTTTTGCTGGTCTGCAATATCAATTCCATTACCGAACCGGTATTCCCGGGTACCTGAAATGTAATTGGTAAATCAAGATGTCCGCCTAATGGTACGCTGACTATTTTTTTACCGGCAGCATACATTTGATTACCAGATTTTATCATAACATCTACTATTATATCAGTATTCTGAAACTCATCATTATAGAGTGCCAGTATTCTTGTTTCAGTCGTTCCTGCGGAAAGATTCGGGAATTTATCTTCTGATAATGGCGCTACACCTAAATTGTCATATTCTTTATCAAATAACGCTACAAAGGCACAACCATTTTGTGCTGATTTAACTTTCGGTGAGTTAATATCACCCAAAATGAATGACATGGTATAAGGCCGTATATCTGTCCAATCCACATACCGCAATCCGCGAATTATTAACCCATGCATCCACTGATTAGTTTGACCATTCTTGTCATATGATGTTAGAAATTCGCCGATTCCATTAGGGATGCTTTCATTTTGTAATTTGTATCCATATATTGGTTTTTCCCATGTTTCAAGATATCTTTCCGGATAGTGGATATTTAACGTATCTGTTGGAAATGTTTTAATATTATCACCATCAAATGAAACAGGTCTGGTATTGTCATATTTTTTTACTTCATCTCCCATTTTTTTTATTGGCGCTTCCGGCCAATTGCTGAACAATACCATCTCATTTTCTACACTCCATTGAATAATGCTGGGATGATTTCGTCGGCTTATTACCCATGGCTTTATCCATGTTAAAGAATTCTTTAAATACTCCTGAATGTTGATTTTATCAGGCTGTAAATATTCCCGCGCATATATCGCGGATTCTTCGAGAACAAGAAATCCTTTCTCATCGCATACATCCAGAACAAACTGGTCTACCGGAGCCATATGAAAACGTGCAAATCTGATATTCGCTGATAACCACTTATCAATTGTTGCTGATATAGTTTCTTTTGTCATACGCGAATATCGTCCATTTTTAAATCCTTCATGGTGGTCGCTGATGCTGTTTCCCCATAAATTTAGACGAATGCCATTTATCATATACTGGTTTTTATCAATCCATATCTCTCTGAACCCAAAACGACGCGTCTCAATATCAATAACTTTGTCATTTGCTATAACTGATGATTTTAAATGATATAAAGGATGTCTGGTATCCGGATATGGAAACCACAACTGTGGATTTTCCCATTTTTCTTTGACAGTTACAGTTTTACGTTCTCCCGGTTGTAGGGAAATTTGTTCAGTTAATAACTGCTTTTCTGGTTTACCGTTTAAGGTAATATCACCAGTAATATTTACCGTTGTTTCTTTATCATTGCTATTATACAATTCATAACTAACAAATATATTCTTCTCACGGTAAGATGTTGTTATATAAGCATCTTCAATATATACCTGTCCATAAGCCCGCAGCCAAACATCACTATTTATACCCCAACGCATCTGATGACCATACCATCCAAAGGGCCATTGTATCTTCTTGTCTTTATCTACTATAGGTTCATAATTCCCGCCCTTAACATCAACTTTTAATGTAAATGATTTACCCGGGGTTGCCAGATTAGTAATATCAAAACTGAATGGAATCCAACCACCGACATGACTGCCAACCACGGTATCATTAACAATAACCTCTGCAATCTGGCAAACACTTTCAAACTCTATCTTTATTCGTTTACCTGCAAAATTTGCGGGAACCATAACTTCTTGTTCATATATGGCGTGATCGGTTTTAAATCCTGGACGCGCGTCCCAATACTCAGGAACAGGAATGACAGCCTTCTCACCACCTGCAGGGGTGAAACTCCACATGCCATTTATTGATATCTGCTCACGCAATTCAGGAGCAACAGCATTAACTGAAACCATTATCATTACCACACTCAACAAAGTTATTAATTTTTTCGAGAAG
Organism: Armatimonadota bacterium; assembly: GCA_044344305.1. Lineage (GTDB taxonomy): Bacteria > Armatimonadota > Hebobacteria > CAIYQO01 > CAIYQO01 > JBAXQQ01. The sequence continues at coordinate 2,281 of JBIJDE010000416.1, read as the reverse complement.
TTTTTCAACATAGTATACCTTCAAAGTTAATTATTTTATATTCAAAATTTTAAATGGCATTTAGTTTTATTATTCCATTGCTAATTACTAAACAAAACTTACACGACATAGTTATATGCCTCCACTCTTAACTCTTGAAACGTTCCAATTAATAATATTACTCTCAAAGTATTATTGTCAAGGGGAATTGTAAGCTATTAATGAAAATTTATATTTCTATCTTGCAATGAATAAATTGTGTAATCATTAATCAGGCAGTTTTCCTCTTGCCTGCCTTAATAACGAAGCTCTACTCGAAGGTTCTCTGTTTCATAATGACTGGCGTACCAGGTTATACAAAACCAGGAACTTTATGTGATGCTTTGTAGAAATTACTTCATATTGTATAAAGCAAAATCACCTGCATCTTTTTATAAAATTTACCCCAAATTATATCTTGACAAATATTTATCAACTGGTATAATTGTATCGTTCCATAAATATGGATAAGGAATTTGGAATCGAGTTAGATAATGAAACAATTAAAATTAAATGGTCCGCATATAAATTGGGAACATGTCGAGGAACTTTCTTTGGGTGATTCCGGGGTGATTCCACAACGTTTTCCCACTACTGTGTTAGATAGTTTTGGCTATATGGCAAGAATAGCCCGCATGACTGCCGGGATAGAGATGCAAATTCAAGGGCAAATATCTCAGGTTGAAATCAAATTAAAAGTATTGGATTCCGATCTTTATGGTGTTGTTTCCGAGTTATTCAGCGGTCCACATAAACTTCTGCCAACCTGGAATATTGACCCATATTCAACAGAAGTCCAAACTATGACTTTTAATATTGAAAATAATTTTTGCAGCCAATATCCTATCCGTTTTATCTTCCCGACACATTGTACATTGGAAATAATCAGTGTGTCCGTAGATGACAACGCAGAACTTTATTCAAACTTTAAATCTTATGACTACAGCGAGACTACCACACAACCGGGTAAAAGATGGCTGGTTCACGGCGATTCCATTACACAAGGTTCAAATGTCTCGTCACCATCCTGCACATGGGTAGATATAACTGCTCGTATGCTGAACCTAATCCCGATTAATTTAGGCATTGGCAGTTATGGCAGAGTAGAAATAGAGATGGCTGAGTATCTTGCATCAAGACAAGATTTTGATATATTATCACTGCATATTGGCGTTAACTGCATAAATGAAGCAGATAATGTTGACGTATTTTCAAATCGTTTCAAGGAATTTATTAAAATCATCCGCAATGCTCACAAGTATACCCCGATTATCGTCTGTACTCCCATATTCAGTCATTTTGACTTGGGTATAAATGCAGCGGCAACGAAGAAAATCCGCAAAGCTATCAGCCATGAATGTGAGAAAATGCAATTAATTGGCGATAAACAACTATTTTTAATTAATGGCCTTGATATAATTGATGACCAATATTATTTAAGGGCAGATATGCTGCACCTCAGCGACTTTGGCGCGATGAAATATGCTATCGGAATGGTTCCATACCTGCAAATGTTCATGAATGAATCAGACAACATAACTAAAGTTAGCACTTTAGCAAAGTAAACACTGCCATAAACCAATCTCTGGGAACGCAGGCTTCCAGCCTGCTCCCCGGTAACAACTTTAGTTGCGATGGCAAACAAGACGTATAACTTTTAAATTTAATCAAAATTTCAACCAACATTTCTTTTTTACGTACCGCTAAATTACACCAAAGGGCAGGCAAGATGCCTGCGGTCCAATCACTGGGAACGCAGGCTTCCAGCCTGCTCCTCGGTAACAACTTTAGTGGCAATGGCTAAAAAGACGATTTACTTTTAAATTTAATCAAAATTCTAACCGACATTTTTTCTATTACGTACCGCTAAACTTCACCCAAGGGCAGGCAAGATGCCTGCGGTCCAATCACTGGGAGCGCAGGCTTCCAGCCTGCTCCCCGGTAACAACTTTAGTGGCGATGGCAAAAAAGACGATTTACTTTTAAATTTAATCAAAATTCTAACCGACATTTCTTTTATTAAGTCCACTAAATTTCACCCGGGGGCAGGCAAGATGCCTGCGGTCCAATCTCTGGGAACACAGGCTTCCAGCCTGCTCCCCGGTAACAACTTTAGTGGCGATAGCAAACAAGACGTATAACTTTTAAATTTAATCAAAATTTCAACCAACATTTCTTTTTTACGTACCGCTAAATTACACCAAAGGGCAGGCAAGATGCCTGCGGTCCAATCACTGGGAGCGCAGGCTTCCAGCCTGCTCCC
>JBIJDE010000415.1:0-4763 GCA_044344305.1 Armatimonadota bacterium | reverse complement strand
GACACTGTCGCGGGAGCTGGGGACAGCTCCCCTACCTTTACCTGATATTTCTGAATCATAGATGTGAAAATATGCACCATTTCTAAATTTTTTAATAAATGTTAAAAATGTGTATAAGAGTGAGACAATAAATACTGGGTAACCACAAGGGATTGCCTCTACGATATATGTAAAAACGAAAGCTTTATTACTAAAATGCCTTTACAGATCATAACTGAAAACAAAAAACTTAACGGTGTGATAAAGGAATTTTTCAACACTTTTTGGTGAAAAATGAGTCTAAAAGATAATGATTATTATTATCGAACAAGTCTGATAAAGAGGAAAATTATACATGCCTAACGATACCCATATTAATAGACCTAATCATGAACAAGCATATCGGCTTCGGAACCATAGCGATAATCGTCATTTGCAATTGGGTGCTTCGCTATATGTACCGGGAAATCATGATTCGCTGATTGCTATCGCTAATGGGGAAAAATACCCGATGCTGCGGTCAGTAATATTTTGTACAGAAGACAGTGTGCGCGCGGAAGATATTCCTTTTGTGCTGCGAAATATTGAAAATGCGCTGATTGGAATGACAGATGAAGCAGATATTTTGCGATTCATTCGGGTACGATCACCCGAAGTTTTATCGCAGTGTTTGCAAATGAGTTGTATCAATAAAATTGATGGTTTCGTATTGCCAAAAGTTACTTGTCAAAACCTGGAATCATATATGAATCAGTTGAAAAGAGAAGATCATTTTGAAATTATGATTACTCTGGAAACTCCAGAAGCATTTGACCAGGGTGAAATGACATTGTTGCGTTCGATGTTGATGGTTCCCAGAAATCACAAACGTATATTATCTATTCGCATCGGCGGAAACGACCTGTTAAACCACATTGGAATGCGCCGAAGCAGAGAGCATACGCTTTACGATACTCCACTATCTCATACTATCAGCATGTTGGTGAATGTGTTCAAACCATACGGTTTTAATCTCACCGCACCAGTGTGTGACTACATGAATGCTGATGATTTACTGCGTCGTGAATGTGATTTAGACCTGTCACATGGCTTATTTGGTAAAACGGCAATTCATCCAGAACAGATAGCAGTAATCGAAGAGCAGTATCGTGTGTCTAAGATAGATATTGAAATGGCAGAAGCTATCTTGGATCCCAATAGACCTGCGGTGTTTCGAATGCATGATGCGATGTGTGAATCAGCAACACACGGAAACTGGGCAGAGCATATTATTGCACGGGCAAATATTTATGGGGTTATCAGCGAATAAGGTGTTAAGTTTTCGGTTTTCAGTTTTCAGTTTTCAGAAGACTTTACAGTCGCAGTTAAATGGGAGGGGAATTGCATATTATTTTACATATCTTTTCATTTTATAAAAATTAGTTTGCGTTAGTATTGTGAAAATGAATAGTCACCGTTTGGAAAGGGACGCAAGTCCGGCGGATTTTCGACAATTTTTCATTTTAACAACTTTCTAATCAGAAGTTTGGCGTTTCACAGATATATTTCTGACGTAAGTCAAGCCGGACTTGCGTCCCTTTCCAAACAGTGACTAAATTTTATAACCTGTTTTTGATAGATATGTAAAACACCAGACAGCTCCCTTACCTGAAAATATGATGATAAATCATAACTTTTTGTTATGATTTTGTTTCTAACTAATAAATGAAATTTTCCAATGTGGAAAAAGGATGGTTTTATGTCAAACGAAGTAAAACAAAGTTACCTTGTCGGTGGCATTGCAATCGACCCAGAGGTAGGCTTGACTGATGTGCAGGTTAAGGAAATGCGGGGCAAATTCGGAGAGAATGCCTTGACGCCTCCTGAACGCACTCCATGGTGGCAACAGTTTATCGGGAAGTTTGATGACCCGACTATTAAGATTCTGCTTGCCGCAGCGATAATATCATTGATTATGGCTGCGGTTGAAAAGTATGCTTTAAATGACCCTCATGCTACTTTCGTTGATTCGTTAGGCATCTTTATGGCTGTTACGTTAGCCACAGTAGTCGGCTTCTTAAGTGAGAGAAAAAGCGAGAAAGAGTTTGACTTGCTAAATGAGGTGAAAGAAGCTATTGATGTTAAAGTTACCCGTAATGGCGTCTTTCATACTATAACGATAAAAGATATTGTCGTCGGTGATGTTCTTCGGTTAGATATGGGTGATAAAGTACCTGCGGATGGTGTTCTTTTTTCATCGCTTCATTTATATATCGATGAGTCGTTATTAACCGGTGAATCGCTGCCGGCACAGAAAAGCTGGCAAGCGGATGGTACAGATATCGAGATGGCATCAGATGATAACCGCGTTTTTCGCGGAACAATGGTGGCTGATGGACATGGGCAATATCTGGTTACAGCAGTGGGTGATTCGACCAAAATGGGTGAGATTGCCCGGGCATTAGCGCATACAGAAGGCGAAGACAAAGAAGAAGAAACCCCGCTGAAACAAAAATTAACTCGATTGGCAAAGCAAATCAGCGTTGTCGGTGTAATAGCTTCTACTCTTATTTTCACTGTTATGGGTGTGAAATCATTACTATCCTCTGACTTGTTCAGGCAAGTTATGGGTAACATTCCTGTATTGAGTATAATATGCATTTTGGCGATAGTGCTGGGTATTATACTCATGAAATATGTATTGAAAGGTTTCTTCTCCAGCATGGATATGGAAATGAAATCAAAAGAAGTACAGGCATTAGCGGTAGTGCCGATGACGGTAGCAAGTTTTATCTTTCTCGTTTGCGCCTGGGGATTTTTAGCCGCGCCTCTACTATCTGTCGTCCTTCTTAATGAGCTATTAGTCGCGTTTGTAGTAGCCGTCACCATCATTGTTGTTGCAGTACCGGAAGGACTGCCAATGATGGTTACCGTCAGTCTTGCATTAAATATGATGAAGATGGCTAAAGAAAATTGTCTGGTGCGGCGATTAATTGCCTCGGAAACAATTGGATCCGCAACTGTTATTTGTACAGATAAGACCGGTACACTGACACAGAACAAGATGAAGCCAGTATGGTTTTTCATAGGGATGAAATCTTTTGAAGCTAAGGAAATTCATGCTGCGGCGGAAACTCCTGAATGGGATGGCATTATTCGGAACATTGCTGTTAATTCAGAAGCGCAATTAGAAATAAAGGAAGAAGGAATGACCGGGGTCGGTAATCCTACAGAATGTGCGTTACTGCTTTTGCTGCATGAAAAGGGTATCGATTATCGCGAAATGCGCAGATTACATCCGAAGATTTGGCAAATTGATTATAATTCCGAAAGAAAACAGTCTGTTGTAATGGTCGAAGTGAATGGTAAGCAGGCATGTTATGTAAAAGGTGCTCCAGAGCGTGTGTTGGAGAACTGTACACATGTCAGTATTGCTGGAAAGCTTGAACCAATAGAGAATTATCGAACGGATATTCTGGCTGCATTGCATACCGCATCCACACAGGCACTGCGCGTCATAGCATTCAGCGAGAAGTATGCAAGTGCTGGTTGTAGTAGTTTGTCCGATATATCAATATGTATGAATTGCGAACAGCGTGTATTTCTGGGTTTGGTTGGAATTGCTGATCCGTTACGTCCTGAGGTTCCCGGTGCGGTGAGCCAGTGTGGTTTGGCCGGTATTGAAGTGAAGATGATTACTGGTGATGCGTTGCAGACGGCAAAGGCTATCGCCATTGAAGCCGGCATACTGCATCCTGGTGAATTAGTAATGACTTCAAAAGAGTTTAATGAAGTATCTGATGAGGATTTGCCGACAGTAGCTAAAGACTTGCGGGTATTGGCTCGCTCCAGTCCATTGGATAAATATAGACTTGTGCAAGCACTGCATAAAATTGGTGCAGTAGTCGCTATGACCGGGGACGGTACGAATGACGCACCGGCATTGAAAACGGCGGATGTCGGATTGTCCATGGGCAAGGCAGGTACTGAGGTGGCAAAGGAAGCCAGTGACATTGTACTTTTAGATGATAACTTTAAAAGTATTCTTACCGGTGTATGGTGGGGACGAACTCTGTACCAGAACATCCAGCGTTTCCTGCAGTTCCAACTTTCTGTGAATGTGGTAGCATTGCTATCCGCACTTATCGGACCCATGGTTGGTTGGCCACTACCGTTAACTGTACCGCAACTGCTCTGGGTAAATATCATTATGGATACATTTGCCGCTCTTGCGTTAAGTACCGACCCTCCTCGTTTGAAAACTATGCTGCAACCGCCTATTTCCCGGAGTGCACATATCATAACCCCGGCAATGGCTGTTAATATCGGTATAGTAGGACTCTATCAAGTGGCAGTGTTATTCTTTGTGTTAATAGCAGATCCATTCAAGGTTATTGTTTTTGATCAATTCAAGGTTATTGATCCTGAAAAGAACATTCTGATGTTATCAGTATTCTTTACAACCTTCATAATGTTCCAATTTTGGAATATATTCAATTGTCGTACATTACGTCACGATGAATCACCCTTGACATTGATAACAAAAAATAAAATGTTTATCACAATCGTCACCTTTATCATCATAGTACAGGTAGTGATGGTACAGGTAGGTGGACCAGTAGGTGATATTTTCCGCACTACACCGTTAAAAGACCCGATGCTATGGCTAAAAATAGTCGGGCTTACAGCAACAGTCGTGCCAGTAGCATGGCTTGCGCGCCAGATAGCACATTGGATTGGGGCAGAAGGTGCCACCATTCAAGATACTCAATCAGAAGAATCCGAAGTGGAATAGTTTAATATTT